>NZ_JBNPYB010000004.1:0-282682 GCF_050432985.1 Pantoea sp. AN62
GTAGTGTGGGGTCTCCCCATGCGAGAGTAGGGAACTGCCAGGCATCAAACGAGTGAAGAAGCCCCGCACGAAAGTGCGGGGCTTTTTTACGTCTGCGATTTGCCACTTTAAGCTGAAACATTTTCATTTTCTGCATGAAACCTCGACATTACAGGACCACCAGGCTAATGTTGGGCATCCAGATGTCTAAACGTTTATATGGTTATAAGAGGTGAGCAGGCTATGCCAATCAGGGTTCCCGACGAATTACCGGCAGTGAATTTTTTGCGTAACGAAAACGTCTTTGTGATGACCTCGTCACGCGCCAGTGTTCAGGAGATCCGTCCGCTTAAAGTGTTGGTACTGAATCTGATGCCGAAAAAGATCGAAACGGAAAATCAGTTCCTGCGCCTGCTCTCAAATTCACCGTTACAGATCGATATTCAGCTGTTACGCATCGACAGCCGGGAGTCACGTAACACGCCGACTGAGCATCTCAATAACTTCTACTGCAATTTTGAAGATATCCAGCACGACAACTTTGATGGCTTAATCGTGACAGGTGCTCCGCTGGGACTGGTCGACTTTAATGATGTGGCGTATTGGCCACAGATCCAGCGCGTGCTGCACTGGGCCAAAGAGCATGTTACCTCAACGCTGTTTGTCTGTTGGGCAGTGCAGGCGGCGCTTAATATTTTGTATGGCATTCCAAAGCAGACCAGGCATAACAAGCTGTCAGGTGTCTTTGAGCATCAGATATTGCATCCGCATGCCTTACTGACCCGCGGATTTGATGATAATTTCCTGGCGCCGCATTCACGTTATGCTGATTTCCCGACGCAGTTGATTACCGATTATACCGATCTGGAATTATTTGCTGAATCGGAACAAACCGGTGCCTACCTGATGGCGAGTAAAGACAAACGACTGGTGTTTGTTACCGGTCATCCTGAATACGATGCGTTGACCTTATCGGGTGAATATCACCGTGATTATGAAGCCGGCCTTAATCCTGAGGTGCCTTATAACTACTTCCCACAGGATAATCCGGCACTGCCACCGCGTGCCGCCTGGCGTAGCCATGGTAATCTGCTGTTCTCTAACTGGCTTAACTACTACGTCTATCAGATTACACCGTTTGATTTACGCCGCATGAATCCGACTCTTGAATAGCGCCGGGATATCCTCAACTGAACCGTGTTAGCCGCTGGCGACACGGTTTTTTTTGCCTGAAATTGACGGTGAAAATTGTTCCCTTAAAAAATAAAAGTTTAACTACTTTAAAAACAATCGGATGGATAATTTATGTCAATAAAATGGAAATAGTTTTTGATTTAGAAAATTAAATGAATATGCTCTGATCCTGTAGTTCACAAAACAGTCGATCCGGGGATACGCGTTATTCGATCCTCTGAATACAGGAGAGCGCCAGCATGACAGATTCTGTGATCAGCCATACCCTGACCTTCAGCCAGCCCTTTAACCATGCCGAACAGCAGTTGCTGACTGCCGAGGCGATTCTGTTTTTAGATGCGCTGGTTACGCGCTTTGCCTCACAGCGTGACGCGTTACTGACGGCCCGCCAGCTGCGACAGCAACAGTACGATCAGGGTTATCTGCCCGACTTTGATATGGAAACAGCTTCCATTCGCGCTAGTGAGTGGGCAATCCGTTCGATTCCGGAAGATTTGAAGGATCGTCGGGTCGAAATTACCGGTCCGCCGGATCGCAAAATGGTGATTAACGCCCTGAATGCGAATGTAAAAGTGTTTATGGCAGATTTTGAGGACTCGCTGTCACCGGAGTGGAATAAGCTGATGGAGGGGCAGTTGACCCTGCGTGAAGCGGTACAGGGCACCCTGAGCTATACCAGCGATGCCGGCAAAATTTACCAGCTGCGCGCCGATTCAGCCGTGCTGATGTGTCGGGTGCGCGGCCTGCATCTATCGGAAAAGCATGTCAGCTGGCAGGGCAATCCGATTCCCGCCGGGCTGTTTGATTTCGCGCTCTATTTCTTTCACAACGTTCACCCGTTGCTGGCGAAAGGCAGCGGTCCCTATTTCTATCTGCCCAAAACCGAAAGCTGGCAGGAGGTCGCCTGGTGGCGTGAGATCTTCAGCTTCAGTGAGGATCGTTTCGATCTGCCGCGCGGCACCATCAAAGCCACGGTACTGATAGAAACTCTGCCGGCGGTCTTCCAGATGGATGAGATCCTGTGGAATCTGCGCGATCACATCGTTGGCCTTAACTGTGGGCGCTGGGACTACATCTTCAGCTATATCAAAACGCTGAAACAGCATGCGGATCGGGTACTGCCGGATCGCCAGTCCGTCACCATGTCTCAGCCTTTTCTGGACGCCTATTCACGCCTGCTGATCAAAACCTGTCATCGGCGCGGCGCGTTTGCGATGGGCGGCATGTCAGCGCTGATCCCGAGTAAAGATCCGGCGCGTAATGCCTGGGTGCTGCAACGCGTTACGGAAGATAAGCAGCGCGAAGCGAACAACGGTCATGATGGCACCTGGATCGCCCATCCCGGTCTGGCGAACACCGCGATGGCGGTATTTGATGCGGTGCTGGGCAACCGGCTTAACCAGCTATCGGTCACACGGGAAGAGGATGCGCCGATCGACGCGACCACGCTGCTGGCGCCCTGTTCCGGTGAACGCACTGAAGCGGGTATGCGCGCCAATATTCGCGTAGCGCTGCAATACCTTGAAGCCTGGATCAGCGGCAACGGCTGTGTGCCGATTGATGGCCTGATGGAGGATGCCGCCACGGCAGAGATTGCCCGCACCTCAATCTGGCAATGGATACGTCATCAGCAAACCCTGAGCAGTGGTCAGCAGGTCACCGCTGAACTGTTCCTGCGCTGGCTGAACGAAGAACTCCATCTGTTGCAGCAGAGCCTGGGCGAAACCCGGTTCAGTGCCGGTCGCTATGGCGAAGCGGCACAGCTGATGGCGCAAATCACCACCGAACGCGAGCTGGTCTCATTCCTTACTCTGCCGGGCTACCGCCTGATCCCCTGACTCTCGGAGACATTGCCATGACACGTACTCAACAAATTCAGCAACTCGAGCAGCACTGGCAGCACCCGCGCTGGGAAGGCATCACCCGTCCTTACAGTGCGGCAGAGGTGGTAAATTTGCGCGGCTCGGTACAGCCCGCCTGCACTCTGGCCCAGCGCGGTGCGGAAAAACTGTGGGCGCTGCTTAACGGAGACGCGAAGAAGGGTTACATCAATAGTCTGGGCGCGTTAAGCGGTGGGCAGGCATTACAGCAGGCAAAGGCCGGTATAGAGGCGATCTATCTCTCTGGCTGGCAGGTGGCTGCCGATGCCAACGTGGCGGGACAGATGTACCCGGATCAGTCGCTCTATCCGGTTAACTCGGTACCTGAAGTGGTGACGCGCATCAATCAGACCTTTCAGCGCGCCGACCAGATTCAGTGGTCCAGCGGGATTGAAGCGGGTGACAGTCGCTATACCGACTTCTTTCTGCCGATCGTTGCCGATGCCGAAGCGGGATTCGGCGGCGTGCTGAATGCGTTTGAGCTGATGAAAGCGATGATTCAGGCGGGAGCGGCGGCCGTTCACTTTGAAGATCAGCTGGCGGCGGTGAAAAAATGCGGTCATATGGGCGGTAAAGTGCTGGTACCGACGCAGGAAGCGATACAAAAACTGGTGGCTGCCCGGCTGGCGGCCGATGTCATGGGCGTGCCCACGCTGCTGCTGGCGCGTACCGATGCCGATGCAGCCGATTTGATTACCTCAGACTGCGATGAATACGATCGTCCTTTCATCAGTGGCGACCGCACTGCAGAGGGGTTCTTCCGCACCAATGCCGGTATCGAGCAGGCGATCAGCCGCGGTCTGGCTTATGCCCCTTACGCTGACATTCTGTGGTGTGAAACCTCGACGCCCGATCTGGCTATGGCGCAGCGTTTTGCCGATGCCATCCACGCCCGCTATCCCGGTAAATTGCTGGCCTATAACTGTTCGCCATCGTTCAACTGGAAAAAAAATCTCGACGATCGCACCATCGCACAGTTTCAGCAGGCGCTCAGCGAGATGGGCTATCGCTTCCAGTTCATCACGCTGGCCGGGATTCACAGCATGTGGTTCAACATGTTTGACCTGGCTCACGCCTATGCGCAGGGCGAGGGCATGCGCCACTATGTTGAGAAAGTGCAGCAGCCTGAATTTGCCGCGCGCGATCGCGGTTACAGCTTCTCATCGCATCAGCAGGAAGTGGGCACCGGCTATTTTGATCGGGTCACCACCACCATCCAGGGCGGTAAATCGTCGGTGACGGCGCTGACCGGTTCGACTGAAGAGCACCAGTTCTGAGTAAATCCCTGCCAGTCTCCTGCCCGGCTGTTCGCGGGCGGGCTTTTATCGAAGCTGATTATGCCGCCACGCGAATCGCTGATTGCGCACACCATCCTGCAGGGCTTCGACGCACAATATGGCCGCTTTCTCGACATCACGGCCGGAGCCCAGCAGCGCTTTGAACAGGCTGAATGGCAGGCGGTGCAACAGGCCATGAAAGCAAGAATCCATCTCTACGATCATCATGTCGGGCTGGTCGCCGATCAGCTGCGGGTGCTGAACGGTGCAGCCTGCTGGGATAAGGCGTTCTGGCGACGGGTAAAGGGCCAGTATGAAAGCTTATTGCCTGGCTATCCGCGCTATGAAATTGCAGAGAGTTTCTTTAATTCGGTCTACTGCCGGCTGCACGGTCATGCCGATTTGCAGCCAGAACGGCTATTTATCTTCAGTTCTCAATCACCGTCAGCACAGATAAGTCCGTCGCGGCCGCTGGCGCGCGGCTATCAGCCACAGCAGGGCTGGCAGGCGTTGATCGGACAGGTGCTGCGTGATTTACCGTTAACCTTGCCATGGCAGCATCGCGAACGTGATATCGGCTGGATTGTGCGCCACCTGCAGACGCAGTTTCCGCAGCTGGAGCAGGGCTGGCTTGAGGTCAGTTGCGAACTGTTTTATCGCAATAAAACTGCATGGCTGGTGGCGCGTCTGCACCTGCCGGATGCCATCCATCCCTGTCTGTTGCCGATTCAGCGCAGCGCGACGGGCGAACTGTGGATCGATACCTGTCTGACCGATGTGGATGACGCCAGTATTGTGTTTGGTTTCGCCCGCGCGTATTTCATGGTTTATGCGCCGATGCCCGCAGCGCTGGTGGCGTGGCTGCAGCCGATTCTGCCAGGCAAAACGCTGGCCGAACGTTATATGGCGATTGGCTGCCAGAAGCATGGCAAGACCGAAAGTTACCGCGAATACCTGCAGGCGCTGGAACAGAGTGAAGCTGAATTTGAGATCGCACCTGGCATTCGCGGCATGGTGATGCTGGTCTTCACGCTGCCTGGCTTTGATCGGGTGTTTAAAGTGATTAAAGATCGCTTCGCGCCGCAAAAAGAGGTAACGGAGGCCCAGGTGCGCGCCTGCTATCAGCAGGTTAAAGAGCACGATCGCGTCGGACGAATGGCGGATACTCAGGAGTTTGAGCAGTTCGCGCTGCCGCTGGCGCGTATCTCGCCTGAACTGCTGGCCGAACTTAACGCCTGCGCGGCGGAGAAGCTGAAGATTGAAGGCGACCGGCTGATCATTCGGCACCTGTGGCTCGAACGCCGCATGCAGCCGCTTAACCTCTATCTGGCGCAGGCCAGTGCCGAACAACGGCGTCAGGCGATTGAGGAGTATGGCAATGCTATCCGGCAGCTGGCGGCGGCGAATATCTTCCCGGGCGACATGCTGTTTAAAAACTTCGGCATAACCCGCCATGGCCGGGTGGTGTTTTACGACTACGATGAGCTCCGACCGATGCAGGAACTGCACTTCCGTGAGGTGCCGGCCGCGCGCTATGAAGAGGATGAACTCAGCGCCGAACCCTGGTACAGCGTCGGGCCGGACGATGTATTTCCGGAAACCTTCCGTTATGCCCTATGCAGCGACGCTGCCATCGGTGCTTTGCTGCTGGAACTGCATCCGGAGATTTTTGAGGCCCGCTGGTGGCGGGCCCAGCAACAACGCATTGCCGGGGGACACGTGGAAGAGGTGATTGCCTGGCGGCAGGCGCAGCGCTTCTGCGTGCGCTACGCGACGGAGGCAGTCAGCGACCACTGTACGCCAGCGTGACCTGACGCGCTTCACGGATCACCAGCGCACCCAGTTCGGTAATGCGATCGTCGGTCATCCTGGCGATCGGACCGGAGATGGAGAGGGCCGCAAACGGCTCGCCGTGTTCGTCATAGATCGGTGCTGCAACACAGCGCAGTCCAAGCGCATGCTCTTCATCATCAAACGAGAAGCCCGCTTTACGCACCTGCGCCAGATTCTCTTTCAGGCTCTGCGGCGACATCAGGGTCTTCGGCGTGTAGTAATGCAACCCTTTCTGATGCAGCAGCGTCGTGACCTGCTCATCGCTGAGATGGGCCAGAAACGCTTTGCCGGCTCCCGACGCGTGCATGGGCAGCTTGCCGCCAATCGGTGCGGACATGCGCATCAGCTGGGTACACTGCACCTGATCGATGATCACCGCCTGATGATCGCTGAGATCCAGCACCGCCAGATTAACCGTCTCGCCCGAGGCGTCCATCAGGCTGCGCAGTACCGGATGCACCAGCGCCAGCAGATTGCGACTCTGCAAGAAGCTGCTGCCCACCACGAAGGCATGTGCTCCGATAGTCCACAACCCCAGATCGCCCACCTGGCGGACAAACCCCTGCTGCTGCATGGTGCTGAGCAGGCGATGAGTCGTGGAGTTCGGCAAACCTGCCTGCTGTGCCAGTTCGGTCAGCGCCACGCTGCCGTGGGAATCGGCAATCAGCTCCAGCAGTGTCAGGCCGCGGGTCAGGGATTGCACCTGGCCACCCGCGGGTGCGGCAGTGGCGGCAGTGCCGCGAGGTTTTTTGCCGCGCTTAACGGGAACAGGCGTCGCCATGATCAAATCTCCTTAGGAATGTGGAAATCATTTTCGTTTTAATCACGCGCTTTGCAAATGCTGGTTTTCTGGTCAGACCTGTTCATGGCCGACCTGAAAATGTCTCAGCTAAGGTTGCTTTGTTGGTTAACCCGCTTATGACAGAATGACTAACAGCTATTTCAGCCAGCAGATTGACGTGGGTGGGCCATCAGTGAGCAATAAAATCGAAGCGCTACATCAGCAGCTCGCACAACGCATTATGGTGTTGGACGGCGGTATGGGTACCATGATCCAGAGCTATAAGCTGGATGAGCAGGATTTTCGCGGCAGCCGTTTTGCCGACTGGCCCTGCGATCTTCAGGGCAATAACGATCTGCTGGTATTGACTAAACCAGCGGTGATCCGCGAGATCCACGACGCCTATCTGGCTGCCGGTGCCGATATTCTCGAAACCAATACCTTTAACGCCACCACCATTGCGATGGCGGATTACCAGATGGAAGCGTTATCGGCCGAGATCAACTACGAGGCCGCCCGTCTGGCGCGCGTCTGCGCCGATGAATGGACGGCAAAAACGCCGGATCGCCCACGCTACGTCGCGGGCGTGCTGGGGCCGACAAACCGTACCTGCTCGATCTCGCCCGATGTTAACGATCCCGCCTACCGTAACGTCACTTTTAATCAGCTGGTGGACGCCTACCGCGAATCGACCCGTGCGCTGGTGGAAGGCGGCTGTGACATCATCATGATCGAAACGGTGTTCGATACCCTGAATGCCAAAGCGGCGATCTATGCGGTCCAGACCGAGATGGAAGCGCTCGGCGTGACGCTGCCGCTGATGATTTCAGGCACCATCACCGATGCCTCCGGCCGGACACTCTCCGGCCAGACCACCGAGGCCTTTTACAACTCCCTGCGGCACGCTGAACCACTCTCCTTTGGCCTTAACTGCGCCCTCGGACCGGACGAGCTGCGTCAGTATGTGGCGGAGCTGTCGCGCATCGCCGAGGGTTACGTCACTGCGCACCCGAACGCTGGTTTACCCAATGCTTTTGGCGAATACGATCTGGATGCGGAGCTGATGGCGCAGCAGATTGGCGAATGGGCGACTTCGGGTTTTCTGAATATTATCGGTGGCTGTTGCGGGACCACACCGCAGCATATCGCCGCCATGGTGGCGGCCGTTGAGGGCGTTGCTCCGCGTAAGCTGCCGACGATCCCGGTTGCCTGCCGTCTGGCCGGTCTTGAGCCGCTCAACATTACCGCAGAATCGCTGTTTGTTAACGTCGGCGAACGGACCAACGTTACCGGTTCAGCCAAATTCAAACGGCTGATTAAAGAAGAGAAATATAACGAAGCGCTGGAAGTAGCGCTGCAGCAGGTTGAAAGCGGTGCTCAGATCATCGACATCAACATGGATGAAGGAATGCTCGACGCCGAAGCGGCGATGGTGCGCTTCCTGAATCTGATTGCTGGTGAGCCGGATATTGCCCGCGTCCCGATCATGATCGACTCCTCAAAGTGGGAGGTGATTGAAAAAGGGCTGCAGTGCATTCAGGGTAAAGGCATCGTTAACTCCATTTCGATGAAAGAGGGTGAAGCGGCCTTTATTCATCATGCGCGCCAGGTCCGCCGCTACGGTGCGGCGATGGTAGTGATGGCATTTGATGAGGTGGGCCAGGCGGATACCCGCGCCCGTAAGATTGAGATTTGTCGCCGCGCCTATCGCATCCTGACGGAGCAGGTCGGTTTCCCGCCGGAAGATATCATCTTCGACCCCAACATTTTTGCGGTGGCGACCGGCATTGAAGAACATAACAACTACGCGATGGATTTCATCGGCGCCTGTGAGGATATCAAGCGCGAGCTGCCACATGCGATGATCTCCGGTGGCGTCTCCAACGTGTCGTTTTCATTCCGCGGCAACGATCCGGTGCGCGAAGCGATACACGCGGTATTTCTCTACTACGCCATCCGCAAAGGCATGGATATGGGCATCGTCAACGCCGGCCAGCTGGCGATTTATGACGATCTGCCGGCGGAGCTGCGCGATGCGGTAGAAGATGTGATCCTCAATCGCCGTGATGACGGGACCGAGCGGTTGCTGGATCTGGCGGAAAAATATCGTGGCGGCAAAAGTGACGGTGCTCAGGAAAAACAGCTGGCCGAGTGGCGCAGCTGGGACGTGGTGAAGCGGCTGGAATATTCGCTGGTCAAAGGCATCACCGAATTCATTGAGCAGGATACCGAAGAGGCGCGCCAGCAGGTGCCGCGTCCGATAGAGGTGATCGAAGGCCCGCTGATGTCCGGCATGAACGTGGTTGGCGATCTGTTTGGCGAAGGCAAGATGTTCCTGCCGCAGGTGGTGAAATCGGCGCGGGTAATGAAGCAGGCGGTGGCTTATCTGGAGCCCTTTATCGAAGCCAGCAAAGAGGCGGGGCGCAGCAACGGTAAAATCGTGCTGGCCACGGTCAAAGGCGACGTTCACGACATTGGAAAAAACATCGTTGGCGTAGTGCTGCAGTGCAACAACTACGAAATTATTGACCTCGGCGTGATGGTGCCGGGCGAGAAGATCCTGAAAACGGCGCGTGAAGTGAATGCTGACATCATTGGCCTGTCGGGCCTGATTACGCCGTCGCTGGATGAGATGGTCAATATGGCGAAAGAGATGGAGCGTCAGGGCTTCACTCTACCGCTGCTGATCGGCGGCGCGACCACCTCTAAAGCGCATACGGCGGTCAAAATTGAGCAGAACTACAGCGGTCCGACGGTCTACGTGCAGAACGCCTCACGTACCGTAGGCGTGGTCTCTTCACTGCTTTCCGCCACGCTGAAAGAGGATTTTGTGGCGCGGACCCGTAAAGAGTACGAAACCGTGCGTATTCAGCATGCGCGCAAAAAACCGCGCACCCCGCCGGTATCGTTGCAGGTGGCCCGCGACAACGCCACCTCGATTGACTGGCAGAGCTATACGCCGCCGGTGCCGCATCGTCTCGGGGTCAGTCAGGTCGAGGCCAGTATTGAAACGCTGCGCAACTACATTGACTGGACGCCGTTCTTCATGACCTGGTCGCTGGCTGGCAAGTATCCGCGCATCCTGGAAGATGAGGTGGTCGGAGAAGAGGCACAGCGCCTGTTCGCCGATGCGAATGCGATGCTGGACCAGCTAAGCCAGCAGGCACTGTTGAAACCGCGCGGCGTGGTCGGTATTTTTCCGGCTAACCGGGTCGGCGATGACATCGAGATCTATCGCGATGAGCGCCGCAGTGAGTTACTGGTAGTGAGTCATCACTTACGTCAGCAGACCGAAAAAACCGACTTCGCCAACTACTGTCTGGCGGACTTTGTCGCACCTAAATCAAGCGGTAAAGCGGACTATCTCGGTGCCTTCGCGGTGACCGGCGGACTGGAAGAGGATGCGCTGGCGGAGGCGTACGATCGTCAGCATGACGACTACAACAAGATCATGGTGAAAGCGCTGGCTGACCGCCTGGCTGAAGCCTTTGCGGAATATCTGCATGAACGCGTGCGTAAAGTGATCTGGGGATTTGCGCCCAACGAAAACCTGAGTAATGAAGAGCTGATTCGCGAAAATTATCAGGGCATACGGCCAGCGCCAGGCTATCCGGCCTGTCCAGAGCATACTGAGAAAGCGGCGATCTGGACCTTGCTGGATGTGGAAAAGCAGACCGGCATGCAGCTGACCGAATCCTTTGCCATGTGGCCAGGCGCGGCAGTCTCAGGCTGGTATTTCAGCCATCCTGACAGTCGCTACTTCGCTGTGGCGCAGATTCAGCGCGATCAGGTGGAGGATTATGCGGCGCGTAAAGGGATGTCAGTGACCGAGGTCGAGCGCTGGCTGGCACCAAATCTCGGCTACGACGCAGACTAAACAAAAAAGCGGCCTGATGGCCGCCTGAGGTTGTTGCACAGTCTGGCCCGGTCAGCAGTGAAATCGAGCCAGCGCAGGATACACGGTCAGATCGGAAAGGCGCTAAAGCCAGTCCCTGGCCGCTCGGCCCGCACGATACGCACCTCATCCCTGAATTGCGCCCGTAGCCGGGTCAACGCTTTGCATTGTTCAAAAACGCTCCCGGCGTTTTTATCCGGGCAGCGGGACGCTTTCCTCTTCTGACCGCGTTCCCTGCGCATTGAGCTTAGGTGCTGCAGCCAGCTTCACCCTGATTCGGCTTTTCAGCGTCTGAAGCGTTCAGAGGGCCGTCTGAAATGTGTACCGAAGTCAACGCGATGGGAGTATACGCCCGGAGTAAAGCATCGCGGGCCAGGGATGGCCCGCGCTGAGCATGCCATGGATGGCATTTTTTGCGTCTTTACGCAGGGCGTATGCTCCCTGAGCCCGCTTTCTATCAACAGCATGAAGCGGCCCGGAGGCCGCCTCTGTTTAGTTAAAGCGAGCGTCGCGATCCGACGTCAAATCATACAGCTGGTACTTACGGCCCAGCATCTGACCACCGTCACGCGTCAGCGGCACCCAGTTGACCTGCGCCCGACCACGGGTTGGGGTGACGGTGAACAGATCCATCGGAATCGAGATGTAGAACCCTTTGGTGAAGTCACCTTCGCCATACTCTTCAGACGACACGTTGGTTTTAGTGGCATAAACACCCACCATTACGCCGCTGTCAAAGCGCTTCGACACGTCTACCGTCACACCTTTATCTTTCGCCAGATACTGACCGACGCTGGTTTTGACCAACACATCCTGCATAAACCACGGACGCCAGTAGGCGGTCAGGTTGCCGGTTGAGGCTTTGTAACGGGTAAACTGCATCATATTGTCCCAGTCACGCTGCCGGACATAGTTGGCATCAACGCCCACGGCCCAGTTGGCATCGACCGGACGATAGAGCAGCTCGCCGCCCACGCCGCCATACATGGTTTCGAGATAACCGCCATACAGCTGACCATAGAAGCCATTGCCGAGGTGGCCCATATAGTTAGCCTGCAGATCGTTAACGTAGACGTTGTTCTCAACGTAGTCGCGGATATGGGTCCGCACGCGGGGCAGGCTGGAGTCCGCTGGCGCGCCGTTGTAGTTGAACTTGTCATAGTTGTTAGCGAGGTTGCCGAACAGGCTACCGCCCACCAGCAGGTGATCGGTCAGCCAGTAATCGACGTTACCCATCACGCCAACCTGATACATGTAGAAGCTTTCCGGGCCGCCCACTGACTGATTGAGCACCGGTGACAGGCTGTAGTTCAGGCGATCTTTACGGATAAACATTCCCTGCTCAGTCTGACCCGGATCCACCGGATTTTCACGCGTCTGCTGCAGCGGCTGCTCGTGGCCCAGCGGATAGCCCGCCAGCGTATTGTGCAGGCTGGCGACCGGCGTCACGGTGGTGACCTGCGGCATATTGAAGCGGGACTCGGTGACGCTGATGGTATCAATGTCCGCCGGCAGGTGGTTCATGACGATGCGGTTAGCGCGATCGACCCCTTCCTGGGTGTCGCGATATTTGGTCTGCTCGCCCGACACATACAGCGTGTGGCCTTTGGTCTGAATGCGTGGACCGTCGAGTCCGGCATTGTACTTCAGGTCAGTTAGCTGATTACCGACCACGGTCGGCTCCAGCAGCTTCGGCTGAGGCTGCGGGTTATACGCCGGTTTCTCGCTGTCGATGTGCGCCTGATGCAGATCGTTAAAGTTGGTGCGGATGGTCACACCAAACATAAAGGTGTTGCCGCGCTCGTAGCTGGCATTAATATCTGCCCAGTCGGTCACGCGATAGATGGCACCGACGTTAACTTTGCTGCTCTGCGTCAGCCGGCCGGCGAAATCATCCTGATAATCGTTGCCTTCATATTCCATCTTAAGCCGCAGCGGCTGCCACGGTGTCTGATACTCGACGCCGCCAAACAGGGCCGTTGGACCATGGAACATCTGTGAGCCATTGATCGAGCCCGCTTCGCCGACCCGTGGACGCTGACAGTAGCTGTCGCTGTAGGAGCAGAACGGGTTTTTAACCGTGCCGCTGTTGCCGAGATAGCCCCAGCCAAGGCCGAGCGTGAAGTCAAACGGACCCCAGGCTTTGCTGGCGACCAGATATTCGCTGTCGAACAGCCCGGTACCGCCAAGATCGCGGGTACCCAGCGCCACTTCCGGCAGCCAGAAACCTTCCTGCCACAAACGCAGTTTCAGATCGAAGGCTTTATCTTTGTAGCTCTGATTGCCACTGAAGTCTGACACGGCGCTGTAGCGGCGGGTACGTACATCGGTATAGCGAACGGTGGTTTCCAGCCACGGGAACAGCTGCAGCGACGCGGAGTAATAGCGGTACTGATCGTTGTCGCGCGCGTTAAGGCTGAACTCGCCCTCTCTGGCCATGCGCGCCGTCGGCACCTGCATCAGGCCAACACCACCGAAATCGGATTGTGAAGGGCCCACCGGCGCGGGCCAGGTTTCAGCCTGCGCCTGACAGGCTGTCGCCACAGAAACAGCCAACAGGCTGAAGAGATAATGTTTTTTCATCAGTCTGGTATCCGGTGAGTCAGAACGGAAAGGATGCGATTATTCAGATCGTCATAGGCGCCTGGCAGGCTCCATGATGAGAAGCCCAGCCAGATAATGCTGCCCGGTTCCACTTCGACGTGACGGTGGTTCCAGTAAGCAATCGGCACCTGCTGCGTGGCACCTGAGGGGGCGATAACCGTTGCAAAGTTTCGTTCCGCGCCGGAAAGGCGTGCATGATCGGCCAGGTATTCGCGCACTGAGCGGCCCGGTTGCCAGCTGACCTTACCTGCGCCGCTCAGCGCGCCGAGCAGTAACACCGAATCAGACCGGGTTTGCAGATAGAGATCGTAGCTGCCTTCAAGGCGGCGATTGTCGGCCGGATGCAGGCGCACCCAGTCCGGATCGAGCGAGGTGAACTGCCGGCCGGTGACCTTAATCGCGCTTAGCTGGCGGATCACCTCATCAATCGCGGCGGCACGATCGCCACTGCTGTCGGCTCGCCAGGCACGTAGCTGGCCCAGCGTCTGCTGATACTGCTGCTGTGCCACGGCGCTGGCGCCGCGTTCGGCAATGACGCTGCTGCGCCAGTCGATCGATTGCTGAAGGGCGGGCTGGCTGACCAGTTGTGCCAGATCGGGCACCTGGCTCAGTTCTGCCTGTGCTCCATTGTGCGGCGCATGGACCGTAACCTGCGCAGCAGCCTGCGCGCCTGGGGTGCTGAGCAGACTCAATCCGGCCAGCAGGAAAGTGATTTTTTTCATGATTTCGCCGGCTTCAGAATGGTGGTGTCTACGGGGAAGGCGTCAGCCGCCAGCATCTGATGGGCCTGCACCACATCGCCGCTGCTGTTATCGATCCAGAACGTGTTTTCCCACTCGCGGTTGCTGCTGTCGAGGCTCACCTGCTCATGCCAGACGCGACAGGCGATACGGTTGCCCGCCACGGTCAGCACTTCATCGGTGCCGCGCTGGAAGGTGGACCGAACCGTCCCCGCGCGGATGTTGCCCTGCTCGGTCCACTGCACGATGCGGGTCCAGCTGGCACCGTTGCTGAGATGCAGGCTATCCGCCAGCGGATCCTGCTGCAGATTACTCACGCTAATCAGGTTATCGGGTAATCCCAGCGTTTTAACCAGCCGGCCGTGCTGTGTCACCAGCATCGCCTGATCCTGCGTCACCCATTTCTGCTGGCCGGCTTCGTTGTAGCCAAGCACCACGAAGATTCGCGGGCCTTCATTGAGGCGGGCATAGAGGCTGGCGTAGGGTAATGCGTTGACCTGCTGGTCGGTGACGGTGACGTCATCCGGACCGTTAACGGCCAGCATAAGGGTCTGTTCAAGGCCTTTTTGCGTTTGTGTGCAGGCCTGCAGCAGCAGGCAAGCGAGCAGCAGAGGAAGTTGGCGCACTGTGTGTCCCTGATAAGTCATGCCAAAGTAAAAATAACCACACAGGCGTGTGGTTATGTTTAAAGGTCCTATACCCGCAGGGTTCACGTGTCGGTACAGCAAGACTGCGTTGCCCGGCAGATCACTCACCGTGGTCAGCGATCCCGCCGTTGCCCGTTTGCCGCTGTCTGGCACCTGAACACCTGCTGGGTATCCATCAACGAGTGGTGCTCGTCGTGGTCGTGGTTGTTGTACCGGTATTTGCGCCGTCACCACCGCCAGAAGCAGCAATGCCGAGCCCGACTAACGCGCCAAGTGCGCCGATACCTACAGCGGTCGACGTGCCAGCGGAGATTGCTCCCGCCTGCGCGCCAGCTGCGGCACCTGCGTCTTCCGGGGCTGCAAAAGCACTGGAAGAGACAGCAACGAAAATCAGGGCTGCACCGGCAACCATGGTTTTTTTCATAACAACGTTTCCTGCATTGAGTGAATGAAGGATGTCTGATCCGCCACATTCACCGCGCAGATAACTACGCAGCAAAGGCGACGGACAGTCCCATTGCGGGCGCGTTCAGTATAGGGCAACAAAATACCAGAGTTCAGCACCGGAAAAAGCAGGCGATCGGGCGGGGTAAAACGGCGGGATATTAAGTCAGTTTGGTTTTAACACCCTTTTATATCGGAATATTTCCGGTTAATGCCGCATATTTCACTGGTCATAAAACAGATGCAAAGCGTATTGTTCTTTTTTAGTTATATTTGGTACGGAATAAGAATAATCAGAATTTACTCAGGATTGCCTTATTTTAATACCATTAAGAATCAAAGAGTAACTGCTATCATGCACTGATTTCAGGTCCAGTTTTAACTGGATTAAGACGTAGTTAATCACGGCATGTTCAGAATTATCTTAGGTGCTTTTAAGAATTATCCAACCGGAGCGGCGGTAGCGCAGTGAATAAATTGTCCGATCCGGGCAAAAAAAGGGCGGCAATCATGCCGCCCGGATATTTTATCGCCGATTAACGCCAGGATTTATAGCGGTTAATTAAGGCATTGGTGGAACTGTCATGACTGGTAATTTTTTCGTCATTTTCCAGTTCTGGCAAAATACGGTTTGCCAGCTGCTTACCTAATTCCACGCCCCACTGATCGAAGGTGAAGATATTCAGAATCGCGCCCTGGGTGAAGATCTTGTGCTCATACAGGGCAATCAGCGCGCCGAGGCTGTACGGCGTAATTTCACGCAGCAGGATGGAGTTGGTCGGACGATTACCTTCAAAGACCTTGAACGGCACGATGTGGGCGACCGATTCGGCCGATTTACCGGCATCGGTAAACTCTTTCTCGACCACTTCGCGTGATTTACCAAACGCCAGCGCTTCGGTCTGTGCAAAGAAGTTAGACAGCAGTTTTGGATGGTGATCCGCCAGCGCATTGTGGGTGATAGCCGGTGCGATAAAGTCACACGGTACCAGCTTGGTGCCCTGATGGATCAGCTGGTAAAACGCGTGCTGGCCGTTAGTCCCCGGTTCGCCCCAGATGATCGGGCCGGTCTGGTAATCCACCGGATTACCGTCACGATCGACATACTTGCCGTTCGATTCCATATTTCCCTGCTGGAAATAGGCGGCAAAGCGGTGCATGTACTGGTCATACGGCAGAATCGCTTCGGTTTCCGCACCGAAGAAATTGTTATACCAGATGCCAATCAGCGCCAGCAGGACCGGCAGGTTCTGTTCGGCCGGGGTAGAGGCGAAGTGCTGGTCCATCGCATGCGCGCCGCTCAGCAGCTGCTCGAAGTTATCGAAGCCGATAGAGAGAATAATCGACAGGCCAATCGCTGACCACAGCGAGTAGCGACCGCCAACCCAGTCCCAGAATTCGAACATGTTGTTGGTGTCGATACCAAATTCGCCGACCGCTTTGGCGTTGGTCGAGAGTGCCGCAAAGTGTTTCGCTACGTGCTGCTGGTCACCGGCCGTTTTCAGGAACCAGTCACGCGCGCTGTGCGCATTGGTCATGGTTTCCTGGGTGGTGAAGGTTTTTGACGCCACCAGGAACAGAGTGGTTTCCGGGCTGAGGTCTTTCAGCGTTTCAGCGATATGGGTGCCGTCAACGTTGGAGACAAAGTGCATGTTCAGGTGGTTTTTGTAAGGACGCAGCGCTTCGGTCACCATGAAAGGACCCAGGTCAGACCCGCCGATACCGATGTTCACCACGTCGGTGATCGGTTTACCGGTATAGCCTTTCCATTCGCCGCTGATGATGCGCTCTGAAAAGCCCTTCATCTTGTCCAGCACCGCATTGACCTCAGGCATCACATCTTTGCCATCGACCAGAATCGGTGTGTTGCTGCGGTTACGCAGCGCAACGTGCAGCACCGCACGGTCTTCGGTACGGTTAATTTTCTCACCAGAGAACATAGACTTAATCGCGCCGCTTAAATCGGTCTCTTTCGCCAGCGCCTGTAATTTGTCGAGGGTTTCCTGGGTGATGCGGTTTTTGGAGAAATCCACCAGCATCTGATCATCAAAGGTGGCAGAGAATTTGGCAAAACGATCGGCATCCTGGGCAAACAGGTCGGCAATTTCTACCGATTTCATCTGCTCAAAATGCTGTTGCAGCGCTTTCCAGGCTGCGGTTTGTGTCGGATTGATATTTTTCATGGCAACACTCTTGTTGATATTAAGAACCGTCATTCCATCGGGGGCACATCGTACCCGGTTAGCGTTTCAGTATGACCACAGTTGCTACTGAAAGGAAAAATTTTGTCATCCGGCTGCGGGTAAGCCGGGCGCAGTCGCCGGCCTGCCTGCGCCGGATCGCCAGCATTGGCTGGTGCGAATGGCCTGCAGACGGCGACGAGATCGCGCGGCGAAAGTGTGGCGTGAACGCGGCGATAAATCCTTGTGCCGCATCAGAGATTGCTGCACTGGCTGAAGCCATTTAGCACTCTAGTCGCTGTAAGGCAGGTAAATTTGTTTTACGGTGCGCCGCAAAGCAAAAATCTGCCTGCCTCTGAGATTGACAGCAGAGCCAGAAACCGATAAATGTATGCGGCTACTTGCGCACCCGTGCGCAAGCCAGAAGAGGCGCGTCGCCCAGGCAGTGTGTTGGAGGAACCGTATCCGGTGAAGACACATGATGGGGAGCGACGCCGAGGTGGGTCAACACGCGGTGTGTTGCCTGTCGGCTACAGGGGCTGAATCCTCTGGGTTGTCACCAGAAACGTCCACAGTCGGACGTTTCGCAAGGTGGGGCGCTTCTGGGTGACTCGTCTACCCGATCTGGTCTGCCCGTTTCTGCTCTTCCCTTGTGCCTGGCTGAAAGAATGTTTCCCGACCGCATTATCGCCGGCGAGAACAAGATAACCTGACACGAGGTCATACATGTCTCAAACTCTGATTGTGGCAAAATTCGGCGGCACCAGCGTAGCCGATTTTGATGCGATGAACCGCAGCGCCGACGTGGTGCTGAAAGATGCCAGTACGCGTCTGGTGGTGCTATCCGCTTCGGCGGGCATTACCAATCTGCTGGTGGCTCTGGCCGAAGGCCAGCCGCTCACCGAGCGCGCCATCCTGCTGGATGATATCCGCCGTATCCAATATGCCATTATCGATCGCTTACAGCGTCCGGACGTGATCCGCGACGAAATCGATCGGATGATTGACAACATTGCTATGCTGTCTGAAGCCGCCTCGCTGGCGACGTCGCATGCGCTGACTGATGAGCTGGTCAGCCATGGCGAACTGATGTCGTCGCTGCTGTTTGTCGAAATTCTGCGTGAACGCCAGGTGAATGCCGAGTGGTTTGACGTGCGTAAAGTGATGCGCACCGATGACCGTTTTGGCCGTGCCGAGCCGGACGTGAAGTTGCTGGCGGAGCAGGCGATTGCCCAGTTGCAGCCGCGCGTTGAGCAGGCGCTGGTCATCACTCAGGGCTTTATCGGCAGCGAAAGCAAAGGCCGCACCACCACCTTAGGCCGTGGCGGCAGTGATTACACGGCGGCGCTGCTGGGTGAAGCGCTGAAAGCGGCGCGGGTCGATATCTGGACTGACGTGCCGGGCATCTACACCACCGATCCGCGTGTGGTACCGACCGCCAAGCGCATCGACGAAATTACCTTTGAAGAAGCCGCTGAAATGGCGACCTTTGGCGCCAAAGTGCTGCACCCGGCCACACTGCTGCCGGCGGTACGCTGTGATATTCCGGTGTTTGTCGGCTCCAGCAAAGATCCGGCCGCGGGCGGAACGCGTGTCTGTAATGAAACCCGTAATCCACCGCTGTTCCGCGCGCTGGCATTACGTCGCAAGCAGACGCTGCTAACGCTGCACAGCCTTAACATGCTGCATACGCCTGGCTTCCTCGCCGAACTGTTTAATATTCTGGCCCGCCACAATATTTCCGTGGACCTGATTACCACCTCTGAAGTGAGCGTGGCGCTGACGCTCGACACCACCGGTTCTACCTCAACCGGCGACAGCCTGCTGACGCAGGCGCTGCTGACTGAGCTGTCGTCACTGTGTCGGGTCGAAGTAGAAGAAGATCTGGCGTTGGTGGCGATTATTGGCAACCAGTTGTCAAAAGCCTGTGGCGTCGGCAAAGAGGTGTTTGGCGTGCTTGAGCCGTTTAACCTGCGGATGATTTGCTACGGTGCCAGCAGCTATAACCTCTGCTTCCTGGTCCCCGGCACGGACGCGGAAAGCGTGGTCCGTACGCTGCATCACAATCTGTTCGAATAGACGCCAGCGCGTCGATCAGGCCGCGTGCGCGCGGCCTGAAAATCATCCCCATCCCGCTCTGTCCCTCTTCCTGATTTAAGCCTTATTCTACAAGACGTTAGATTCCTTCATTGCCAAATGAAATCCACTTTATTCAGGGATTTCAGTCACTTTCGTTGCGCTGCTGCTGCGCAGTTTTATAATCCCGCCGCTAAATCAATACACACATTTTAGGAAATAATATGAAAAGGTTAGTGGCAGAGGCGCTGGGCACCTTCGTGCTGGTACTGGGCGGTTGCGGGAGTGCGGTATTGTCAGCCGCGTTCCCCGGTCTGGGTATCGGTTTTATGGGCGTGGCGCTGGCATTCGGGCTAAGCGTGCTGGTAATGGCCTGTGCGGTCGGTCCTATCTCCGGTGGCCATTTTAATCCGGCGGTAACGCTGGGCCTGCTGGCGGGCGGGCGCTTTCCTGCTTCAAAGGTGATCCCTTACATTATCGCTCAACTGGCAGGCGGCATTGCGGCAGGCGCGGTGCTGTACCTGATTGCCAGCGGCCAGAGCGACTTTAACGCCGCCGCCAGCGGATTTGCGGCGAACGGCTATGGTGAGCACTCACCCGGTGGCTTTAGCCTGCAGGCTGGCATGATCGCCGAAGGGGTGCTGACGGCGATCTTCCTGATCGTTATCATGGGCGCCACCAGCCCGCGCGCGCCCAAAGGCTTTGCACCAATCGCCATCGGTCTGGCGCTGACGCTGATCCATCTGATCAGCATTCCGGTCACCAACACCTCGGTCAATCCGGCGCGCAGTACCGCCGTCGCGCTGTTCCAGGGCGACTGGGCGCTGTCCCAGCTGTGGATGTTCTGGCTGATGCCGGTCATCGGGGCGATGATTGGTGGTGCGATCTACCGCGGTTTAGGCGAAAAAGCAGCGTAATTTCGTCAACGATCGGCGGATCGGCAGCAGTCGATCCGCATTTTCCGCTCTGACCCCATCTGCGCCTTACGCCGTGATAACGAAATGTTATGATCCCGCCTTCGCCTGCGCAGTCGTTCCTGTCGGGCGTATCTCTATGGCAAACCTGCATAAATCATTACATTCTTATAAGGAAGTCTGGCCATGCTCGCCACCGTCACCCGCCTGTTCCCGCTGTGGGCCGTGCTGTTATCTGTCGCCGCCTATTATTCTCCCGCCACTTTCCTCGGCATCGGTCCGTGGGTGAGTTACCTGCTGATGCTGATCATGTTTGGGATGGGCGTGACCTTAAATATCGGCGATTTTAAACGGGTACTGACCCGGCCTGCGCCGGTGATTGCCGGCACTTTTCTGCACTATCTGGTGATGCCGTTAGCGGCGTGGGGATTAGCGAAACTGTTTCATATGCCGCCGGATCTATCCGCCGGGATGATCCTGGTCGGCAGCGTCGCCAGCGGCACGGCCAGTAACGTAATGATCTATCTGGCTAAGGGCGATGTCGCCCTGTCGGTGACCATTTCGTCGGTATCGGCGCTGGTGGGCGTGTTCGCCACGCCGCTGTTAACGCGTTTGTATGTCGATACCCATATTCAGGTGGATGTGGTTGGCATGCTGCTGAGCATCGTAAAGATCGTGGTGATCCCGATCGGCCTCGGCCTGATCATTCATCACAGCATGAACAGCGTGGTGCGTCGGGTCGAACCCTGGCTGCCGGCATTTTCTATGGTCTGCATTCTGTTGATCATCAGCGCGGTGGTGGCGGGTAGCCAGGGCTTTATCGGATCGGTTGGATTAATGGTGATCGCAGTGGTGATACTGCATAACGCGATTGGCCTGCTGGGCGGTTACTGGGGCGGTAAGCTGTTTGGCTTCGATGAGTCAACCTGCCGGACGCTGGCGCTGGAAGTCGGGATGCAGAACTCCGGTCTGGCGGCAACGCTGGGCAAGCTCTACTTCTCACCGCTGGCGGCATTGCCTGGCGCACTGTTCTCGGTCTGGCACAACCTTTCCGGTTCGTTGCTGGCCGGTTACTGGTCCGGTAAGCCGATCACCAAGGGATCAACGCGGCACGGCGAGTAACACTGCACCGCAATCTGCTTGCGCCGGGCACGTTTCGCCCGGCGCTGTAGGTTACGCCCATTCGCTGTTACTCGTAATCACGCTCATCATCCGGCTGCTCCAGCACGGTATAGGCGACGCTGCAAAACAGCGAGTTCAGACGCTTCATATCGCCCAGCAGACCCAGATGCAGTGAACTGGTCTCTATGCTCTGTACGTTCTGCTGATGCAGGCGATCGACGTGCGCATGAGAATAGCGGCGAATCATCAGGCGGAAGCGATGTTTGGCGCGGCGCAGCCGTTTGGCGCTGGTGACGTCGTGCGACAGAAACACCGACAGACTCATGCGCAGATTGGCGATCAACAGCTCCTGCAGCGCCTCCAGTTCCTTTAATCCCTCAGCGGAGAACGCGCGGCCTGCAGCCAGCGACTTATCCGCGACATCGCCGCTCATCCGCTCAATGATGTCACCGGCCTGCTCCAGGTTAAGCGACATCTCAATAATTTCACCCCAGCGGCGCGAATCTTCCGCCGGCAGATCCTCTTTCGGCATCCGCGCCAGATAGAGCTTGATGGCGGTATAAAGCACGTCAACGTCATCATCGAGCCGCCGCACTGTGCGCTCTTCACGCGGTTCGCCATGCACCACTTTGTTGAACGCTTCCAGCATCTGTTCCAGCACATCACCCATACGTAACGCCTCACGGGCGGCATTGACCAGCGCCAGCGCCGGCGTATCCAGCGCGCTGCGGTCCAGATGTTTCGGCTTCAGATGCAGATCATTTTCCACGTCATCAGAGATCAGCCGGCGGCACAGACGTGCCATCAGATCGGCAAACGGCACCATCGCCACACAGCGGATCAGGTTGTAAAAAACATGGAAAAAGATCACCAGCTCTTCGTCGTTGACCGGCAGCTTATCCAGCCAGTCCGCCACCAGATTAACGAACGGCAGGATCACCACGCAGCCAATCAGCTTAAACAGCAGGCTGCCGAGAGCGACGCGCTTGCCCGCCGCGTTGGCCGCGCTGGCATTGATCATCGCCAGCAAACCGCTACCCAGGTTGGCACCAATGACCAGGCAGAGCGCCACCTTGAATGAGATGACGCCGGTGGCGGTCAGCGTCGCGGTAATCAGCACGGCCGCCAGGCTGGAGTAACTGATGATGGCGAAGACGGCGCCAATCAGCGCATCCAGCATGATGTCGCCGGTCAGGCTGGAGAACAGCACCTGTACCCCGGCGGCCTGGGTAATCGGGCGGGCTGCTTCGACAATCAGCTGCAGCGCCAGCAGAATCAGCCCAAGGCCGATACTGGCCCGGCCGAGCTGACCGGCCCGGGTCTGCTTACGGCTGAGAAAAAACACCACGCCAAAGAAGATGAACAGCGGCGATAGCCAGGAGAGGTCAAAGGTCAGGATACGCGCCATGATGGCGGTCCCGACATCAGCACCCAGAATCACCACCAGCGCCGGCGTCAGGCTGACAAGGTTCTGCGCCACGAAAGAGGTCACCAGCAGCGTGGTGGCATTACTGCTCTGCACCAGCGTCGTCACGCCAATGCCGGCCAGAAACGCCATCGGCTTTTTCTCCACGCTGCGGCTCAGTACCCGCCGCAGATCGGCACCATACACCCGCATAATGCCGGTCCGCACAATATGGGTTCCCCACACCAGCAGGGCGACAGCAGAGAGTAAATTAAGCAGGGTTAACACGTCGCGATGCTCCTCGACCATCAGGCTTTAAGCAGCACAGACTGCCAGCCTGACGGAGAGAGCAATCTGTGAAGGGGATTGCCGGACTTTGCGTAAATTTTTCCTGTGTTTTAAGCCACCTGGCGCAAAGTCGACATCTCTAACTGTAGACCAATCTGCTGTCCGGCGGGGTGTAATTCCGCGGCGGATCGGTTCAGGACATCGACAGAAAGCTCCACTCCCTGCGCCCGGATGCGGTAGCGAATCACGTTGCCCAGCAAGCTGTGACTGAGGATTTCGGCCGGAATGCCGAGCCCTGGCGCGGTGAACTGCATCGACTCGGGGCGAATGGCCACCTGACTGTGGAAAGGCTGGCCGGTTAGCTGCGTTGCCTGTTCGGCGCTCAGCAGGTTGTAGTTGCCAATAAAACCGGCGGCAAACAGATCGACCGGCTGGGTATAGAGCGCTTCGGCGTCGCCATTCTGCACAATTTTGCCGCGGTTCATCAGCACGATGCGATCTGACAGCGTCAGCGCCTCTTCCTGATCGTGGGTAACGAACAGGGTGGTGAGATTCAGCTCGCGCTGGATACGACGGATCTGGTCGCGCAGATGACGACGGATGCGCGCATCCAGCGCCGACAGCGGCTCATCCAGCAGCAACAGGCGCGGGCGGGTGACCAGAGAACGGGCCAGCGCCACCCGTTGACACTGTCCTCCCGACAGCTGATGCGGATAGCGGCGCGCATAGTCGGTGAGTTCGACCAGCTCCAGAACTTCCTGCACCCGCTGACGAATTTGCGTCTCCGGCAGCTTCTGCATCTTCAGGCCAAAGGCGACGTTTTTCTCCACCGTCATATTGGGAAACAGCGCATAGCTCTGAAACACCATGCCAATGGCGCGCTTCTGCGGGGCCAGCGGCACGATATCCTTGTCCTGTATCACGATCTCGCCGCTGTCGACCTCGGTTAAACCGGCCAGACAGCGCAGCAGCGTCGATTTGCCGCAGCCGCTCGGGCCGAGCAGCGTCACAAATTCCCCTTCGGCGGCGCTGAAATTGATCTGTTCGAATATCGTCGTTGGCCCATAGCGCTTATTCAGTTGTCTGACCTCAAGGTAGCTCATACTCAGCCTCGTTCTGGATTCAGGGCATTGGCCAGCCAGGTGACCAGCAGCACCACAAAAAAGTAGGAGATCACCAGCGCGCTGGTGAAGTGACCACTGCCGTTACGCATGTTGTAGAGGTAAACCTGCAGCGTTTCATAGCGGTTGCCGACCAGCAGGTTAGCGAATACAAACTCACCGATCAGAAAAGAGAAAGAGAGCAGGACGGCAACCAGCATCCCTTTACGCAGGTTAGGCAGCACTACCCACAGCGCCGCCTGCCAGGTACTGGCACCGAGTAACTGGGCAGCATCGATCAGCTCTTTCAGGTTGATCGCCTGCATATTGTTGGCCAGCGCGCGGTAAATAAACGGCAGCGCGATGGTGAAGTAGCAGCCGATCAGGATCCACGGCGTACCGGTCAGCATCAGCGGTGACGAGGAGTAGAGCTGCAGCAATCCGACCGAGGACACGACCGGCGGCACGGCGAAGGGCATCAGGATCAGGATGTTCATTACCGCATCCAGCCGTGGATAGTAGTAAGCGATTACAAACATCGCAGGCAGCACCAGTACTAGCGAGAACAGCAGGGCGCCGAAGCAAATCAGCAAAGAATGGCCCAGCGCGGTCAGAAAACGCCCATCGCTCCAGAGCTGGATAAACCATTTCAGGCTGTAGCCCTGCGGCAGAATGGTATTACTCCAGTCAGATGACAGCGCGTACAGCAGCGTCGCCACCAGCGGCAGCGCCAGCAGAATAAACAGTAACCAGACCATCACCCGATGATAGAGATGTTCGGCGCGCGACATGACGGCTCCTTTCATGGTTGTCTGGCGTTGAGGTAGCTACGGCGCACCAGATACTGCTGTATCAGGGTGATCAGCGCCATAATCGCCACCAGCAGCATCGCCAGTGCGCTGCCGGTGTTGGGATCGAGCGAGATATCACCGGACACCAGCGCGGCGATACGGACCGGCACCACGTTAAAGTTGCCGGTGGTCAGGGCATAAATGGTGGCATAGGCCCCGAGCGCATTGGCCAGCAGAATGACAAAAGTCCCCAGCAGCGCCGGAAACAGAATCGGCAGGCCGATATGCCACCAGTAGCGCCAGCGGCTGGCACCCAGCAGGGCGGCGGATTCCTGCCACTCGCGCTTCAGCCCATCAAAAGCGGGATAGAGCAGCAGCACGCCCAGCGGGATCTGAAACCAGGTGTAGACCAGCACCATACCGTTACGTGAAAACAGCCTGAACGCGTCAATGACTCCATAATGACGCAGCAGCAGCGTCAGAAAACCGTTCAGCCCCAGCAGGATCACAAAGGCGAACGCCAGTGGCACGCCGGCAAAGTTGCTGGTCATGTTGGTGAACGAAATCAGGAAGCGCTGCAGGCGACCGCCGCCAAGCTGATGCAGCGAATAGCCGGTCAGCAGCGCAATCAGTAAGCCATACACGCTTGACCAGAAAGAGATATCCAGCGAAAAACGAAATGCCTGCTGATAAAACGGCGAACTCAGAATGTCGACATAGTTGTCCCAGCCCCAGCGCGTGTTCATCTCGCTCCAGAAGCTATTGATAGTGATCCACAGCAGCGGGGCGAGCTGAAAGGCAATCCAGAACAGGGCAAACGGCAGCAGCAGAAACAGCGCTAACACTTTTCCCTTCATGCACGCTGCTCCGCCAGCAGCCCGCGACAGAGCGGCTTATCGTGGGGCACCCCAAGCAGCTCACACAGGGTGCCGCACAGGTCGGTCTGCTGTGGCAGGAGGTCGGGTTGCAGCGAGAAAGCCGCACCGAAAACGAACAGGGGCACCTGAGTCTCTTCCGGCAGAATGCCACCGTGTGAGCGATCGTCGTTCATGCCGTGATCGGCAGTCACTATCACCTGATAGCCTTCGGCCAGCCAGCGCGGCATCCAGAGCGACAGCAGGCCGTCCGCTATCCGCGCCCGATTGCGGTATTGCGGTGACGAGAGGCCGGATTTATGGCCGGCATCGTCAATGTTCATCGGATGAATCAGCAGGAAGTGCGGATCATGGCGCAGCCGCAGGCTTTCGGCATCTTCAAACAGGTGTGAATCGGGATAGCTATCATCAGAGTAGAAATGTCCGTACTGAATCGGCAGCTCCGGCGCATCAGTATGACGATCGCGCGCCGCCACGAACGGCGTCCGGTTATACAGTTCACTGACCCAGTGGTAAGCGGCGGCGGCCGTGGTCAGCCCGGCAGCGCGCGCATAGTGAAATACGCTGCGCTCGCGGCTTAAGCGGTTGACGCCGTTATGAATAATACCGCTTCTGACCGGCGTAACGCCGGTCAGAATGCACTCATAGAGCGGGCGCGACAGCGACGGCAGTTCACAGGTCAGACGGTAATAATGACCGTTGCCCTGTGCACATTCGGCGTGCAGATAGCCCATTGCATGTTGCGCGACCTGATTGCTCAACCCGTCCAGCACCACCAGGATAGTCTTCATTCCGTTCTCCTTGCCGCGATTTACTGCTGCATATTGATGACGACATTTTCCTGCCACAGACGCGGCAGCATTTTCGAGGACTTATCCCAGGCGGCCTGATCGTGGATTGGACGGGCATTTTTGTATTCAGACTGCGGCAGCAGGCGAGCCTGAACATCGGCAGGCAGGGTCAGATGCTCGGCACGGATCGGTCGGGCGTAACCTTTCGCCAGATTGATCTGACCCTGGTCTGAGAAGATATATTCACGCGCCAGTTTGGCGGCATTCGGATGCTTCGCGTATTTGTTGATGATGGTGGTGTAGCCAGAGGTCACGGAGCCGTCAGACGGGATCACCACTTCGTAACGATTTTTATCGATCTGGTCACGATAGTTCAGGCCATTAAAGTCCCACACCACCGCCATTTGTACTTCGCCTTTTTCAATGTTGGCAATCACCGGATCGGTGACGCCCAGCCGGCCCTGTTTAGCCAGGTCAGCAAAGAAGGCCAGCGCCGGTTTCAGGTTCTTCTCATCGCCGCCTAAAGCGTAGTTTGCAGCCAGTACGCCATTGGCCGCCTGAGCAGCCACGCCGACGTCGCCGATAGTAACCACATACTTACCTTTTTTGAGATCGGCCCAGCTATGCGGAATATCTTTAACCTGCTGCTTGTCGATCAGGAAGGCAATGGTGCCGGTATAGGCCAGCGCCCAATTACCGTCTTTGTCTTTGGCCCAGTCGGGGATTTGATCCCAGTGGCTCGGTTTATAAGGCTGAGCAACGCCTTTCGCCACCGCCACCGGGCCGAATGCCGCGCCCACATCACCGATATCGGCGCTGGCGTTCTCTTTCTCAGCGTCAAACTTCGCCAGCTCCTGGGCGGACGACATATCGGTATCACTGTGTTTAAGACCGTATTTGCTGCTGATATCGTTCCAGGTATCTTTCCAGTTGGCCCAGCTGTCCGGCATGCCGACGCTGTTAACCTGACCTTCACTACGCGCGGCTTTTTCCAGCGCGGCAAGGTCGTTATCGGCAGCCTGCGCAACGGGCAGGGCGAGCACTACAGCACTGGCTACTACAGAGGCGATAAACGCTTTCATCTCAGTTGCTCCGGGTGTAAGTTGATGGGCCTGGCTGGTCTAGTCCAGCAAGAACCGAGCCAATGTAGCCCCTGTATATGAACGATTTATGACAAAGCGAGTGCGCGTAGCGGATAGCAGATAGCAAGCCCGCAGCGTCCCACCGCGGCAGGCAGGGTCCGGGACGTTTATCTGAACGGTTACAGTGCGGAATCGCACCAAAATGAGGCTACTGTTGTGGAGTCGATAGCACTCAAAACGGCGGACGTGATCGCCAGCGCGTTGCTGAGCCGCATACAGGCTGGTGAGTTCAGCGGCGGGCGACTGCCTGCGGAACGGGCCCTGAGCGAGGCATTTGGCACCACCCGCATTACCCTGCGTGAAGCGTTAGGCAAGCTGGAGGCGCAGGGAATGATTTACCGTGAACTGCGCCGTGGCTGGTTTATCGCACCGCCACGACTGATCTATAACCCGCTGCATCACAGCCATTTTCATGCCATGGCGACGGAACAGGGGCGTCAGGCGACCACCGAAGTGATCGCGGCTGAACAGGTCGCGGTGCAGGGCGAGATAGCGACAGCGCTGCTGCTGGCGCCGGGATCAACGGTTTACCGCATTCGCCGCCTGCGGCGCATTGACGGACGGGCGGTGCTGTACGTTGAACATTACCTTAATCCGCGTTTTTTCCCCGGCCTGCTGGATGAAGATCTTACCCGTTCACTGACCGATCTCTATGACCAGCGCTACGGTATTCGCTACGGCGGGGCGCGCTTTACCATTCTGCCCGGCCCTTTGCCCGAGATCGCCGCGCCGGCGCTGAACGTCGCGCCTGGCAGTCCGGGCCTGCTGATTACCCGGATTAATCGCGATCGGCAAAAACAGGTGATTGACTGCGACTGTGAATACTGGCGCTACGATGCGCTGTGTGTTGATGTCGAAGCCTGAGGGCCATATTGTGATTCAGGTCACACTCACGCATGATAGCGTCCGCTATTAACTCTCTTCTGAGGCGCTACATGAGTGACAAGAATCCCCTGGCCCGCCACCTTGCGACCGTATTGCAATGGGTGCTGAATCTGGGTCTGCTTAGCCTGGCGATTATCCTTATCGTCTTTCTCGGCAAAGAAACCATTCACCTGGCTAACGTGCTGTTCAGCACCGGTGAACAGGCTTCGTCCTATCTGCTGATAGAGGGAATTGTCATTTATTTCCTCTATTTTGAGTTTATCGCTTTGATTGTGAAGTATTTTCAGTCTGGCTATCACTTCCCGTTACGCTATTTTGTCTATATCGGCATTACCGCAATTATTCGCCTGATTATTGTCGATCATAAAAATCCTTTCGATACCCTCTGCTACTCCGCCGCGATCCTGATTCTGGTGGTGACGCTGTGGCTGGCGAACAGCAACCGCCTCAAACGCGAATAAACCCTCTGCCGTCGGTAACGACGGCAGGTGTTCATGCCGCGACTCTGCGCTAAACTGACGCCCTGAAAATTTTTGGGAGTGGTGCTATGTCGCAAGACGCGCTCAGCTTATTACGTGCGATCAACTGGCTTTCATCGACGCAGGCTACGCTTGCGCCGTCCCTGCTCGACTGGCTGATGGAAGAAGACTCCATGACGCGCCGTTTTGAGCAGCATTGCCAGCAGGTTACCGTAGAGCCGGTACGTGAAGGCTTTATTGATGCCAGCGAGTTGGGAGAGGAAAAAGCCTTTTTACCGGACGACAAACGCTTCTGGCTGCGGGAAGTGCTGCTGTTCGGCGACGGTGAACCCTGGCTGGCGGGTCGCACGCTGGTGCCGGAAAGTACCCTGAATGGTCCTGAGGCGATGTTGCAACAGCTGGGTACGCGCCCGCTGGGACGTTATCTGTTCTCCTCTTCAACCCTGACCCGTGATTTTATCGAACCGGGCAAGGTTGATGCGCTGTGGGGACGCCGCTCGCGTCTGCGACTGTCCGGCAAACCGCTGTTGCTGACGGAACTGTTTTTACCGGCTTCGCCGCTTTATCGCGATCTGGCCTGAGGAAATCTGTGGTGGAAAAGAGTTTACACATCAATAAATGGCAGGCCTACAGCCGCCTGATGCGCATTGATAAGCCGATCGGCACCCTGTTGCTGATGTGGCCCACCCTGTGGGCTTTATGGCTGGCTGATATGGCGATCCCGCCGCTTCCGGTGCTGCTGGTGTTTGTTGCCGGCGTTTTCGTGATGCGTGCAGCCGGCTGTGTCATTAACGACTTTGCTGACCGTAAGGTGGATGGGCATGTTGAGCGGACAAAGCATCGGCCCTTAGCTAGCGGCGCGGTCAGTTCCAGAGAAGCCAAACTGTTATTTGCCGGGCTGGCGTTGGTGGCGTTTGCGCTGGTGCTGACCATGAATCTGATGACGATATTGCTTTCGGTCGTCGGTCTGGCGCTCGCCTGGGTTTATCCGTTTATGAAGCGCTATACCCATCTGCCGCAGGTGGTGCTGGGGGCCGCGTTTGGCTGGGCGATTCCGATGGCCTGGGCGGCAGTTAGTGAGTCCTTACCTCTGGTCTGCTGGCTGGTATTCTGCGCCAACATTTGCTGGACGGTGGCTTATGACACCCAGTACGCGATGGTGGATCGCGACGATGACCTGAAGATTGGCGTTAAGTCGACCGCGATTCTGTTTGGCCGTTTCGACAAGCTGATAATCGGCCTGCTGCAACTGGCAACGCTGCTGCTGATGGCATGGGTTGGCATGTTGCTGCAGCTCAACGTGGCGTTTTACGGGACGCTACTGCTGGCAGCTGGCCTGTTTATTTACCAGCAAACGCTGATCGCCCAGCGTGAACGCCCTGCCTGCTTTAAAGCCTTCCTCAACAACAACTATGTCGGATTGGTGCTGTTCCTCGGTGTGCTGATGAACACCCCGCCGTTTACCCAGCTGTTGTGATCGTGGTGATCGACAGGCCGGGCGGGTTGCAGGCGCGCTAAGTCCCGACGCGATTCAGCGCAACGGTACCTGGCGCGCAGTCAGGCAACGAGTCAGGCAGCAGAGGATCAGGCCACGAGTCAGGCAGGAAAGGATCAGGCAACGAGTCAGGCAGGAAAGGATTAGGCTGCAACATCATTCAGGCACAAAAAAGGCGACCTTTCGGGGTCGCCTTTTTACTGCGCAGGGCATTTAGTCGTGGGCCACGGCGCTTTCGATGGTCATGCGTACATCGCTGGTGACCAGATCGGCCAGAATGTGCCAGGTCGCCAGGGTCTGCGCGACATCCGCATCACCGCTGTCGCTGATATACCCTTCATCACGCAGCGTCAGCACCAGTGAGGTGAAGACGGCTTTATCGAAGAACTCCGGCGCGTTGATACCGTGCAGCACTGACAGACGTTGTGCCAGTGTGCGGCTCTCTTTTTCCAGCGTCCCGCGGTTAATGGCTGGCTTGGCGCTAAGAATAGAGAAGGTGATGGCATAACGCTGAAGCGTTTCTCGCACCCCGGCCGCCAGCAGTTGTAGCGTACGGTAGCGCGCCGCCGTAAAGCGCAGCTGACCAGCCTCAAGCGTAATCAGTCCCTGACGCGCCAGCTCCTGACAGAGTTCGGTCAGCAGTTGCGGCAGCTCATCGGTCTGCCAGCGCAGGAACAGTTCGCTCTTCAGCATCGGGTAGATCAGACTCACCTGGCGCAACAACTCGGCTTCGCTCATGGTCTGATGCTGCTGCACAATAGCGGCAATCAGCGACGGCATCACCAGCATGTGGTGAATGTTGTTGCGATAATAGGTCATCAGCACCGCCTGCTCACGTGGCAGGATGATGATGTCGCCAATGCTGTCTTTCTCGCTCTCAAACTTATTCATGCCCATTGCATGATCCAGCAGCGCCTCTGCCGAGAGATCGGGCACCGTGGCGTTGGCTGAATAAGGCACGTTACGCAGCAGCTGGGTATAGCACTCAAGCTGCTCAATCAGCTGTTCGCGGGTTAGTGAGCGCTGACGTGAGGCGAGCAGCGCGGTGACGCACAGGTTCATGGCGTTGGCCGCGCCCGCTTCATTGATGCGTACCATTAAGCTCGCCGCGATGTCATTCACGGTGGGCGTTAACCAGCTTGGACGCTGCGGTTCGATAGGATCGATCGACTCACGCCATTCCGGCACGCGCTTGTTGAGATAGTTAACCAGCGGCAGTGGTTCGCCAAAGTTAACGTAGCCCTGGCCGAGGTTGCGCAGCTTACGTAAGCCATGCACCATCTGCATGAAGCCCTCTTTCTCTTTCGCCGCGCCGCGTAGCTCTTTGGCGTAAGTACCCACTTCCATGACATGTTCGTAGCCAATGTAAATCGGCACCAGGGTGATCGGGCGATTCCCCCCGCGCAGCATCGCCTGCAGGGTCATGGCTAAGGTGCCGGTTTTCGGATCGAGCAGGCGACCGGTGCGTGAACGTCCCCCTTCGACAAAGTATTCAACCGAGTAACCGCGGGTGAACAGTTCGCCAAGATATTCACGGAACACCGTGGCATACAGCTTGTTGCCTTTGAAGGTACGACGGATAAAGAACGCGCCCAGACGACGGAAAATCGGTCCGGCTGGCCAGAAGTTGAGGTTGATACCGGCGGCAATGTGCGGCGGCACCAGCCCCTGATGATAAAGCACGTAAGAGAGCAGCAGGTAATCCATGTGGCTGCGATGGCACGGCACATAGACGATTTCATGGCCATCCTGCGCCAGCTGACGGACTTTTTCGCCGCCATTAACATTGATGCCCTGATAGAGCCGGCTCCAGAGCCAGCCCATGACGCGGTCGGTGACGCGAATCGCTTCATAAGAGAAGTTTGCCGCGATCTCTTCCATCATCTCAACCGCATTTTGCTGCGCTTTTTCATGGGAGATTTTTTTGCTGCGCGCTTCATCTTCAACCGCTTTTTCAATCGCTTTCGATTGCAGCAGACGATTAAACAGATCCTGACGTGCCGGTAAGCGTGGGCCAACCGCCGCCAGCCGCTGGCGGGCGAAATGAATGCGCGCCACCCGGGCCAGTTTCTGGGCGATTGATTGGTCGGTGCCGTGTTCGGTTGCCATGCGGCGCAGCGAAACGGTCGGCGAGAAACGGACAAAACTGTCGCGTCCATGCCAGATCACCGCAAAGAATTTCTGCACGCCGTTCAGCACCCGCAGGTGCGGTGTATCTTCGCCCTGAACCTCACGACCAGGCGCCCGGCCAAACATCACCGTCACCGGCAGCATCTGGATATCCAGCTTGGGGTTATTGCGATGCAGGTCCAGATAATCGTGAAAAATCTTCACCGATTCGACGCTGGGCACAAAATAGGGGAACACACGCGGGCCATCGTGGATAAAAACGTGGCGCGGCAGCAGCGAACCATCAATCTCCAGCGGAGAAAGCGGGTCGGGCAGATGATGCCGCAGGCACTGCGCGCGTAAAGTCAGTAAGTCAGCCTTCGAATCGTAAGGCAAAACGTACATAATGGGCCGGGTCGGGTCCAGACCATGTTCAGAAACGGGATCGGCCGGAATGGCCTTACTCTTTACCAAAAACGACAGTGGTAAATTCAGTAATTTGTAATAAAGTTTACGCCAACCTGACATAGACAACATGAAGCCTCTTGTTAGCAAAGCGCCGCAAGCATACCAGAAAGCGCAGCGAAGATCTGTGGTGGTGCCATTTGCACGCAGCCCAGACATTGACGTCAATCCGATGAAAGGGTTCCACTTATATGGCAAATAATGCCACGGGTCTTGTAAGAATAGTAAAAGCCGCAGGTTACTCATGGCAGGGCCTGCGTGCCGCCTGGCAACACGAAGCGGCTTTCCGCCAGGAGGCGCTGGCCGCGCTGGTGGCCATTATTGTGGCCTGCTGGCTGGATGTCGATATTGTCTCTCGCATCCTGATGATCGGGGCAGTGGTGCTGGTGGTCATTGTTGAAATCCTCAACAGCGCCATCGAGGCGGTAGTGGATCGTATTGGCCAGGAGCGTCACCCTTTAGCCGGACGGGCAAAGGATATGGGCTCGGCGGCGGTGCTGATCAGCATCTTACTGGCACTGTTTGTCTGGATCGCACTGCTTTGGTCGCATTTGCGATAAGCCTTCCACAACGCGCCAGATGGCGCGTTTTGCCTGAGAATCGGTTTCCATTTCACCAATACCTGTATATACTCACAGCGACTGTATAAACAACCAGGGGGCGGGATGAAAGCATTAACCAGCAGGCAGCAGCAGGTCTATGACCTGATTCGCGACCATATTACTCAAACGGGCATGCCGCCTACGCGTGCAGAAATTGCCGCGCAGCTGGGTTTCCGCTCGCCGAACGCGGCAGAAGAGCATCTGAAGGCACTGGCACGCAAAGGGGTGATTGAGATTGTCTCTGGCGCCTCTCGCGGTATTCGCCTGTTGATGGAAGAAGAAGCATCTGAAGGTCTGCCGCTGATTGGCCGGGTTGCTGCCGGTGAGCCGATCATGGCGCAGGAGCACATCGAAACCCATTACAAAGTGGATCCGGGCCTGTTCAAACCTTCTGCCGATTTTCTGCTGCGCGTCAGTGGAATGTCGATGAAAGATATCGGGATTATGGATGGCGACCTGCTCGCGGTACATAAAACCCAGGACGTACGCAACGGCCAGGTTGTTGTGGCCCGTATTGATGATGAAGTGACGGTTAAACGCTGGAAGAAGCAGGGTGCTATTGTGCATTTGCTGCCTGAAAACAGTGATTTTGAGCCGATCATTGTCGATACGCGCGCCCAGTCGCTGACGGTAGAAGGTCTGGCGGTCGGTGTGGTTCGCAACGGCGAATGGCTCTGAGTCTGACATAACCGCGCATTCGTAGCGTCTGATGCTATTCTGTCTGCCCTAATTTTGTCGCTGCTGCTCCCCTCTCTGCAGCGACACCGAGCACGGAACTGCGAATGCGTTTTTTAACGGCTACCGACAAAAACCTCTGGCGGCTGGCGCTGCCGATGATCCTTTCTAACATCACCGTTCCCTTACTGGGGGTGGTCGATACTGCTGTCATTGGTCACCTCGACAGCCCGGTCTATCTCGGCGGGGTTGCGGTCGGCACGACAGTCACCAGTTTCCTCTTCATGCTGCTGCTGTTCCTTCGGATGAGTACTACCGGCCTGACGGCGCAGGCTTTTGGTGCCGGCGATAAAATGGCGCTGGCACGTGCGCTGACCCAGCCTTTAATTATTGCGCTGCTGGCTGGCGTGCTGTTCATCTGCCTGCGCTCGCCGATTACTACGCTGGCGGCCGATCTGATTGGCGGCGATCCCAAAGTTTTGCAACAGGCGGCACTGTTTATTCAGATCCGCTGGTTAAGTGCGCCCGCCACCCTGGCAAATCTGGTGATCCTTGGCTGGCTGCTGGGCGTGCAGTACGCGCGTGCGCCGGTCATCCTGCTGGTGATCGGCAATCTGGTCAATATTGTGCTCGATCTGTGGCTGGTGATGGGGCTGCACTGGGGAGTGGCAGGCGCGGCAACCGCGACCGCGCTGGCGGAGTATATAACGCTGGTCGTCGGGGCAGTGATGGTCTGGCGGGTATTGAAACTACGTGGCATCACCACCGCAATGCTGAAGCAGAGCTGGCGCGGCGATATTCAGCGGCTACTGCGTCTTAATCGCGACATTATGCTGCGTTCGTTAATGCTGCAGCTCTGTTTTGCCTCGCTGACCGTGCTGGGCGCACGTATCGGTCCGCAGGTGGTGGCGGTGAACGCCGTGCTGCTGATGTTTATCACCTTTACCGCCTATGCGCTGGATGGTTTTGCCTACGCAGTCGAAGCCTTCGCCGGTGAGGCGCATGGCGCGAAAGATGGCAGCAGGCTGCTGCGCGTCTGGCATTCTGCCTGCCGACAGGCGCTGGTGGTGGCTCTGATGTTCTCAGTAATTTATGCGTGTTTCGGCTCGCATATCGTGGCGCTGCTGACCTCGATTGAACAGCTGCAACAGGCGGCCGATCGCTATCTGATATGGCAGGTGATCCTGCCGCTGGCGGGCGTCTGGTGCTATCTGCTGGATGGCATGTTCATCGGTGCAACCCGCGGCCGGGAGATGCGTAACAGCATGATGGTGGCGGCACTTGGTTACTTCCTGACGTTGCTTAGCGTCCCGCTGCTGGGCAACCACGGCTTGTGGCTGGCGGTCACCGTTTTCCTGGCGCTGCGTGGCCTGTCGCTGTGGCTGATCTGGCGTAAACACTGGCAGCAGAACAGCTGGTTTAACGCCTGATAGCTGGCATCTGATGTCCTCCGGCTACAGATTATTCTGTATTGTTCCGGCAAACCTAAAATCTTCTACTACAATTAACCGTAAGCAGCGCAGTGAACCAGCGCTTTATATCGTCATATCGTCATTTTGTTTTCTTTCAAGATAAATGATGTAACCAAAGGATGACATAGAGGTCTGCCATGAATAAAGATCAAGCGAGCGGTAACTGGAAGCAGTTCAAAGGCACAGTAAAAGAGAAATGGGGCAAGCTGACCGACGATGATATGCAGGTTATCGAAGGCAAACGCGATCAGCTGGTCGGAAAAATTCAGGAACGTTACGGCTATGCGAAAGAAGATGCAGAGCGTGAAGTAACGGACTGGGAAGGTCAGAACAAAGATTACCGTTGGTAATCACAAAGATTTACGGATAAAGCTCCTACCCGCCGGTACGCTCATACCGGCAACCGCACAAGGATGTGCACATTACCCGCGTTTTCCCCGCTTTTTACCCTCACTTTGATGATCGTGCTGACAACTTTCATGATGGGTGCAGGCTTCGACTTCGACACAATTCTCACATAATCCATGCGCTTCAATCACGCTATGACGCAGGGCAAACTGTGCCTCACCAGCCAGTGTGGCGATAATCTTCTCTACTCCCTGCGCCTGCTTTTCGGTTACCGCCGCACAGCGATCACACACCAGCATGACCGAGGTGTGTGCCGGTGCCTCGAAATGGTGACACATTACGTAGCTATTATTGGACTCCACCCGGTGGATAAAGCCCTGTTCCAGCAGGAAGTCCAGCGCCCGATAGACCGTAGGGGGCTTGGCCTGGGGTTCGCTAACCCGGAGTTGATCCAGCAGATCATAAGCGCTGATCGATCCTGGCTGCTCAGCCATTAATCGCAACACTTCAGCCCGCTGCGATGTCAGACGCACGCCGCGCTGCAGGCACAGTTTTTCCGCCTGGGTCATTATTTGCTGTGACGTCATGTTTGACATGGAAACTCTCCGCTGGATAAGTGATGTTATTTTATCACACAAATTTTCGCGGCGCAGAGGTTGGTTTTTGCCTGATAAAACAGCAAATTCTGGCCGGTGGTCGATTAAAAACGCTGTGTGAGCATCAGGAGAGGCCGCTATCGGCACCCAATCAGATCCACTCGCCGACCGGTTAAGGTGGCCTTTTCAGCGCTTTTGCTTTGCATCTCACTGAGTTAAGAAGTAATGTTCAGCAAGACTTAAGAAATGTCTGGTATTATTTTATTTATTACCGGGTATTTTGAACAAAAATAAAGTTTTATTGATTGGAAAACATCCAATCCTTTGAATTAAGCGACTGTTTCCTTTGAATTCACAGCAATAACGCGTTAGCCAGGGTTCACAATAGGGCTAACAAACTATTCAGTCGTTGAATGTTTCAACGGCACTTTCTCAGGTGATGGCAGGCAAATGGTGAAAAAATCCGCTCAACGCTCAGCGCTGAAGTACACCGCTGTAGTGAACGCGCTTTTCCTTTCTTCTTCCGCCATGGCGGCGGGGACCTGGTATGATGCACGCAATGACGCCATGGGCGGAACCGGCGTCGCATCTTCTCTTTATGGCTCAGCCGTGCTGGCCAACCCGGCTTTAATGACGCGAGCTAAACCCGACGATAGCGTCAGTATTATTTTCCCTTCAGCCGGTATTCAGGTCACCGACAAAGATCACCTGCTCGACAAAGTGGATGACATCACCGATACCGTTGATCGCTACCGCGAGGTGATCGGCAACCTGACCTTTGCCGATTATCTGCGTGGCTATCCTGAAGTGCGCGCTGCTTCAGGCGATGTCGCTAACCAGTTAAGTGATTTGCGTGGCAACAAAGCGGACGGCAACGCCGGGGTGGCGCTGGCGGTCACTATTCCCAACGAGACGCTACCTTTCGCCTTTATCACCAAAGCCTATGGATCGGCACATGTGCGAGCCAATGTGGTCCAGAGCGATATCGACTATCTGCGCGGCGTAGCTAACGGCACGGTGCTTCCGCGTCCGGGCGATCAGGACAATCTGCGCTCCAGCGCCAACGGCCTGGCGGCGCTGGTCACCGATTATGGCGTCGCACTGGCGCATGAGTTCACCATTGCCGGTCAGCCGGTGTCGGTAGGCGTCACGCCGAAATTGCAAAAAACCTGGCTGTATAACTACACCGCCAGCATTTACAACTACGACAAAAGTGACATCAACAATAGCCAGTATCGCAGCACGGACACCGGCTTTAACGTTGATGCCGGTCTGGCGACCACGTTTGCTGAAAACTGGACGCTGGGCATCACCGGTCAAAACCTGGTATCCCGCGATCTGCAGACCAAAGAGGTCAACGGCTTCCGTGATACTTACCAGATCCGTCCGCTGGTCACCACCGGTCTGGCCTGGGATAAAGGTCCGTTCACCGTGACCGGCGATGTCGACCTGACTGAAACCAAGCGTTTCAAAACGCAGGAAAACAGCCAGTATGCGGCGGTCGGTGCGGAATATCGGGTGCTCGACTGGTTACAGTTACGTGCCGGTTATCGTGCGGATATGCGTTCGAACGATGAAAACGTCGCAACCGCCGGTTTCGGCCTGTCACCGTTTAATAAAGCGGTGCATCTGGATCTGGCTGGCTCGGTCGGGGCGAACAATACCTGGGGCGCGATGATGCAGCTGGGCTTCAATTTCTGATCTTCTTTGATACCGCAGTTCGGGGCGGGCGATGCACTATCGCCCGCCCTTGTGTTATCCTTGCACAGAATTCAATCACCCTCATTTACCGGATTATCTGCGCTTCATGACCGATACTGTTTCTTCGCAACGTTTCTCGATTGCCCCGATGCTCGACTGGACCGATCGCCACTGCCGCTATTTTCATCGCCAGCTGACCGGCGATACGCTGCTCTACACCGAAATGGTGACTACCGGCGCGATTATTCATGGTAAGGGCGATTACCTGGCCTATAGCGAGGATGAACATCCGGTCGCCTTACAGCTGGGCGGCAGCGATCCCGCTGCGCTGGCGCACTGCGCCCGACTGGCAGAGCAGCGCGGTTACGATGAAGTGAACCTGAACGTCGGCTGTCCCTCTGACCGGGTGCAGAATGGCCGCTTCGGGGCCTGCCTGATGGCAGAAGCCGATCTGGTTGCTGACGGCATCAAAGCGATGCGTGATGTGGTGTCGATTCCGGTGACGGTGAAAACGCGCATCGGGATTGATGAACAGGACAGCTATCAGTTTCTGACCGATTTTGTCGGGACAGTGGCCGAGCGCGGTGGATGCGAGACGTTTATCATTCATGCGCGTAAAGCCTGGCTATCAGGTCTCAGCCCGAAAGAGAACCGCGAAATTCCGCCGCTCGATTATCCACGGGTTTATCAGCTGAAGCGGGACTTCCCGCACCTGACGCTGGCGATTAACGGCGGTGTGAAAACGCTGGAAGAGGCGCAAACCCACCTGCAGCATCTTGATGGCGTCATGATGGGGCGTGAAGCCTATCAAAATCCCGGCATTCTGGCACAGGTGGACCAGCAACTGTTTGGTCGTCAGCATCCGGCGGCTGATCCGGTGGCGGTGGTCCGCGCCATGTACCCCTATATTGAAGCCGAACTGGCGAAGGGCACTTATCTGGGCCATGTGACACGTCATATGCTCGGTCTGTTCCAGGGGATTCCGGGTGCACGCCAGTGGCGACGCTACCTGAGTGAAAATGCCCACAAACCAGGCGCGGATGTGCGCGTACTGGAAGCTGCACTGGCACTGGTGGCGGACAAAATCCCGCAGGAAGCCTGATCGACCTGCGCCCAGGAGACCAGCCCGCAATGGCTGGTTTTTTTTGCGCCATTTTTTGGTTATTTTGACTGCTTGCAGGATAGCCACACCGGGCTGTTGTCAGGTAAAACAAGCAGTTAAACATTGGCACGTTTCTTGTAAAGATTGACACAATGAGTCTCAATAAGGAGCGCTAACGTGGAAATTTTATTTGTATTGGGGTTTTTCCTGATGCTGTTGCTGACCGGTGTTTCATTGCTCGGCGTACTGGCTGCGCTGGTGGTCGCCACGCTGGTAATGTTCGTCGGTGGACTGTTTGCACTTGTTATCAAAGTGTTGCCGTGGCTGGTGCTGGCAGTGGTCGCGGTCTGGCTGCATCGCGCCTTTTTCGGCGATCGCAACACGCGAGAATGGCGTAAGCTAAAGCGTAAGATCAACAACTTAGACCGAAAAGGCTGGCGTTAAATGCGGAGATGATCACAGTGTGACGTTTTGCTTAGACGATATCTGCAATTAAACATATTTTTTACTTATGTTTTCTGGCAGGATAGTCGTCGTTGAGTCGAAACGAATTCATCGCCGCTGTCCCTACACCAGCGCGAACGAAAATAAAAAAAGAGAAGGGCTTCCTGCGGGAAGCCCTTTTTGTATGCCAGACGGCGTTGCCGATGGTCAGGGAATCAGCAGGCTCGACCCCTGAGTAGCGCGGCTTTCCAGCATCTGATGCGCTTTGCCCGCCTCCTTCAATTCAAACTTCTGCTGTTCCGGCACGTCCACTTTGATCGCGCCGCTGGCCAGCAGCGAAAAGAGTTCGGCACTGGCGGTTTCCAGCTCCTGACGGTTAGTGATGTAACCGAACAGCGACGGGCGGGTAACAAACAGTGAGCCTTTTTTATTCAGAATGCCCAGATCAACCCCGGTCACCGGGCCGGAAGCGTTGCCGAAACTGACCATCAGACCGTGACGACGCAGCGAGTCCAGCGATGCTTCCCAGGTATCTTTACCGACCGAGTCATACACTACGCCAACCTTTTTCCCCTGGGTAAGCTCGCTGACGCGTGCGGCGATATCCTCTTCGCGATAGTTAATTGTTGCCCAGGCACCGGCATTCTTCGCCAGCGTCGCCTTTTCAGCCGAACCGACGGTACCAATCAGGTGCGCGCCCAACGCTTTTGCCCACTGGCAGGCAATCAGCCCGACACCGCCGGCGGCGGCATGAAACAGGAAGGTCTCATCCGCTTTGATTTTATAGGTCTGGCGCAGCAGATACTGAGTGGTCAGCCCTTTCAGAAAACTGGCTGCCGCCAGCTCAAAGCCGATCGCGTCGGGCAGGTGCATCAGCCGATCTTCTGCTACGTTGTGCGCTTCGCTGTAGGCGCCGAGGGCTGCCTGACAATAGACCACCCGATCGCCAGGCTTAAACAGCGTCACGTCACGGCCGACGCGGGTAACGACGCCCGCCGCCTCGGTACCGAGACCGGACGGGAAGGCTGCCACCGGATAGAGCCCGCTGCGCAGATAGGTATCGATGTAGTTAATGCCGATGGCGCGATTTTCTACCTGCACCTCATTACCGGCAGGATCGGCAAGTTCAAAATCAGCCCACTGTAAAACGTCCGGACCGCCGTGCGCGTTGAACTGAATACGCTTTGCCATTCTGACTCCTGTGATTGTTTCATCATGAGGGTGAGGCGCGCACCCCAACTGAGGTATACTTGCGCGTCCCCACAGAACATCGGTAATGCATTCACTATGGCAGGAAATAAACCCACCAACAAATCGAACGAAACGCAGGATCGCCAGCTGGAAGGCGTGAAAATGCCCCCGCATTCGCTGGAAGCGGAGCAATCGGTGCTCGGTGGGTTAATGCTGGATAACGAGCGCTGGGACAACGTCTCCGAGCGCGTGGTCGCCAATGATTTCTTCAACCGCTCGCATCGGCTGATTTTTTCCGAGATGCAGCGGCTGCTGGAAAACAGCAAGCCAATCGACCTGATCACTCTCTCTGAATCGCTGGAAACCCGCGGCGAGCTGGAGATGGCTGGCGGCTTTGCTTACCTTGCTGAACTGGCGAAAAATACCCCCAGCGCGGCTAACATCGGCGCTTATGCAGACATCGTGCGTGAACGTGCGGTAGTGCGTGAGATGATTTCGGTCGCCAACCAGATTGCCGATGCTGGCTACGATCCGCAGGGCCGCAACAGCGAAGAGCTGCTGGATTTCGCCGAATCCAACGTTTTCAAAATTGCCGAAGCGCGTGCCAGTAAGGATGCTGGCCCGAAAAATATTGAGCAGATCCTTGAGGCGACCGTCTCACGTATCGAATCGCTTTATCAGACGCCGCACGATGGCGTCACCGGCGTGGATACCGGCTATCAGGATCTGAACAAGAAGACCGCGGGCCTGCAGCGCTCTGACCTGATTATCGTCGCCGCGCGTCCCTCAATGGGTAAAACCACCTTCGCGATGAACCTGTGCGAAAACGCCGCGATGCTGCAGGACAAACCGGTGCTGATTTTCAGCCTCGAAATGCCCAGCGAACAGATCATGATGCGTATGCTGGCTTCGCTGTCGCGGGTCGATCAGACCCGTATTCGTACTGGCCAGCTGGATGATGAGGACTGGGCGCGTATCTCCGGCACCATGGGCATCCTGCTGGAGAAGAAGAACATGTACATTGATGACTCTTCTGGCCTGACGCCGACCGAAGTGCGCTCGCGCGCCCGCCGCATCTACCGTGAAAACGGTGGCTTAAGCATGATTATGATCGACTACCTGCAGCTGATGCGCGTGCCTTCCCTGTCGGATAACCGTACGCTGGAGATCGCCGAGATCTCGCGCTCACTGAAAGCGTTAGCCAAAGAGCTGAATGTGCCGGTGGTGGCGCTGTCGCAGCTTAACCGCTCGCTGGAGCAGCGTGCCGATAAGCGGCCGGTGAACTCGGATCTGCGTGAATCGGGCTCGATCGAGCAGGATGCGGATTTGATCATGTTTATCTATCGCGATGAGGTTTACCACGAAAACAGCGATCTTAAAGGGATCGCCGAGATCATCCTCGGTAAACAGCGTAACGGTCCCATCGGCACGGTGCGTCTGACCTTTAACGGACAGTGGTCGCGTTTCGATAACTACGCGGGTCCGCAATACGACGACGAATAATCCCTTCTTTGTGCTGTCATGCACGATCTGTGCATGACAGCCCCCGTCATCAGAAAATAGTGTTGGACAACCCCGCCGATTATCGGGTTATCTGTAACAAAGCGATGCCAATAACGCTGTGGAAACGGAATGACTCACGTAGACGATTACGACCTTAAAATCCTGACTTTATTACAATCTAATGGCCGCCTGACCAATCAGGAGTTGAGCGATTTAGTCGGCCTGTCGGCGTCACAATGCTCACGCCGCCGGATCAACCTGGAGCAGGCCAACCTTATCCTTGGCTACCACGCCCGGCTGTCACCGGATGCGATTGGGCTGGGTATGGTCGGGCTGATCGAGGTGCGGTTAATTAATCATACTGCCGAATATGTCGACAGTTTTCATCGGATGGTGGAGCAGGAAGAGGCGATTGTCGACGCCTACAAAACCACCGGTGATGCCGATTATCTGTTAAAAGTGGCGGTGGCCGATCTCAATTCGCTCAGCGCCTTAATCAGCCAGCTGGTCGCCGGCCACCAGAGCGTTTCTCATGTAAAAACCTCGGTGGTGCTGGGACGTCTGAAAGAGAACGGGCTGATGATGATTCCAGAACACAAGACGCGCTAAAAAGGTGCGTCCTGTGCCGTTTTGGTGCATCACTGCGGTAAATAATGCAAGTAATACGCACCAGAACAAACATTTGTGCATGAATTAACGGTTTTTTCGAAGTTTTTTGCACAAAACCCTGCAATAAAGCGCCTTAGATATCAATGGGATAATCGCTGGCACCCTACCGGTGGCCGTCATCGGCTGCCGGTATGGTGCGTTTTTTGCATCTGAACCGCATCATTTGCACTGAGATAACTCCATGGATAACGTTGCAGAACCCGCCCGCATTCCCCATTCCCGCATTGAAGATGCACTGGCGATTGTGCTTGGCACCCTGATGGTTTCGTTCGGCGTCATTATGTTGAAACAGGCGGGCGCGCTGACCGGCAGTACGGCGGGCATCGCTTTTCTGATCAGCTACCTGTCGCCGTTATCCTTCGGCAGCGCCTTCTTTCTGATCAATATTCCGTTCTACTGGCTGGCGGTAAAACGCATGGGCTGGGAATTTACCCTGAAAACCTTTTGTGCCGTTGGGCTGGTGTCATTGTTTACCCATCTGCATCCGCTGTTTGTCCATTTTTCCGCCCTCGATCCGTTCTATGCGACATTGTTCGGTAACGTCATCATGGGAATCGGGTTTATAGTGTTGTTTCGTCATAAAGCCAGCCTGGGCGGCATCAATATCCTGGCGCTGTGGCTACAGGATCGCTTTGGCATTCGCGCCGGCAAGCTGCAAATGGCGGTGGATACCTGCGTGGTGCTGGCCTCCCTGTTTGTGGTGAGCGTACCGATTTTGCTCGCCTCGATTGGCGGCGCGGTTATTCTTAATCTGATTATCGCGATGAACCACCGTCCAGGACGCTACCTGGTTTAATGACACTCTGTTACCCGAAGACCACTCATGGAGACCTACACCGTGTTTCAAAACGTTGATGCCTATGCTGGCGACCCGATTCTGTCGTTGATGGAAGCGTTTAAACAAGACCCACGCGAACACAAAGTTAACCTCAGTATCGGGCTTTACTATGACGAGCAGAGCATCATCCCGCAGCTGAAAGCGGTTGCGACTGCTGAACAGCAGCTGCACGCTGAGCCACAGCAGGCGTCGCTCTATCTGCCAATGGAAGGGCTGAACAGCTACCGCAGCGCGATTGCGCCTCTGCTGTTTGGTGCCGACCATCCGATGCTGCAGGCGGGCCGGATTGCCTCTATTCAGACGCTGGGCGGCTCTGGCGCGTTGAAAGTCGGTGCGGATTTCCTTAAACGTTATTTTCCGCAGTCAGCGGTCTGGGTCAGCGATCCGACCTGGGAAAACCACGTGGCGATTTTCAACGGTGCCGGTTTCGAGGTGAACACCTATCCGTGGTATGACGCAGAGACCCACGGCGTGCGGTTCGATGCATTTATCAGCGCGCTGAAAACCCTGCCGCAGCAGAGCATCGTTCTGCTGCATCCGTGCTGCCATAACCCGACCGGTGCCGACCTGACCGATGCGCAGTGGGACCAGACCGTTGAGGTGCTGAAGGCGCAGCAGCTGATTCCGTTCCTCGACATTGCCTATCAGGGCTTCGGTGCGGGCATGCGGCAGGATGCGTATGCACTGCGCGCCGTGGCCGCAGCGGGCCTGCCAGCGCTGGTCAGCAACTCCTTCTCGAAAATCTTCTCACTGTATGGTGAGCGTGTCGGCGGTCTGTCTATCGTCTGCGACAGCGCAGAGGAAGCCGGCCGGGTGCTGGGTCAGTTAAAAGCGACCGTACGCCGCAACTACTCCAGCCCACCGAATTTTGGTGCGCAGGTGGTGGCACGGGTGTTGAATGATGATGCTCTGAAAGCGAGCTGGCTGGCAGAAGTAGAAGCGATGCGCTTACGCATCCTGGAGATGCGTCAGTCGCTGGTCGATGTGCTGAACACCGCACTGCCAGGTAAAAACTTTGACTACCTGCTGAAGCAGCGCGGTATGTTCAGCTATACCGGCCTGAGCGCACAGCAGGTTGATCGCCTGCGCAATGAGTTCGGCATCTATCTGGTCGGCAGCGGCCGGATGTGTATCGCCGGCCTGAACAGCAGAAATGTGCATCAGGTTGCGGAAGCATTTGCTGCCGTAATGTAATCGCCGTTCCGCTGTGTAAAAACCGCCGGCCCAGCCCGGCGGTTTTTTATTTGCCCGCAGGGTTTACCTTTCGCCGACATGCTGCACACTTAAACGGGAGACCGTTTCAGGAAAAAGCTATGTGGCATCAACAAATTCTGACGCTTAGCGCGAAACCACGCGGATTTCATCTGATCACTGATGAGATCGTCGATGCGCTTTCCGCCCTGCGTAACATCAACACCGGCCTGTTGCATCTGCTGTTGCAGCACACCTCGGCTTCGTTAACCTTAAACGAGAATTGCGACCCGACGGTGCGCAGCGACATGGAACAGCACTTTATGCGGCACGTTCCGGAAGATGCGCCTTATCAGCACGACTACGAAGGGCGTGACGATATGCCAGCGCACATTAAATCATCGACCTTAGGGGTATCATTGTTACTGCCGGTTCAGCGCGGACGTCTGGTGCTGGGCACCTGGCAGGGGATCTGGCTGGGCGAACACCGCATTGATGGCGGTGCGCGGCGAATTGTCGCCACTTTACAAGGGGAAGCGTAATGACGAATTCAGACTTACTGACCTATTGCATGAGCAAGCCGGGCGCGGAACAGAGCGTCCATAGTGACTGGAAAGCCACTCAGATTAAAAGCAACGGCGTACTGTTTGCCATGGTGCATGAGGTGAAAGGTCGTCCCGCGGTTTCACTGAAATCGACCCCGGCGCTGGCGGAATTACTGCGCGAAGAGCATAACGACATTTTTCCAAGCCAGCATCTGAACAAATCTCACTGGAGCACTCTGTATCTTGATGGCTCACTGAAAGATTCGCAGATCTACTATCTGGTTGATGCGTCTTTTGATCAGATTGCGACCGTCAAATAGGCGGCAATAAAAAACCCTCTCCCGGCTGGAAGAGGGTGATAAGGTGCAGCGATTACGCGGCGGACTGATTGCGCAATGTGTTGATATCGATAACGAAACGGTATTTCACATCACTCTTCAGCATACGTTCGTAGGCTTCATTGATCTGATCCATCGCAATCAGTTCGATATCTGAGGTGATGCCGTGCTCACCACAGAAATCGAGCATCTCCTGCGTTTCGGCAATGCCGCCAATCAGTGAACCGGCGATGCTGCGACGCTTGAAGATCAGGTTAAATACCTGCGGCGCAGGGTGATCGTGCTCCGGTGCACCGACCAGCGTCATGTTGCCATCGCGCTTCAGCAGGGTAATGAACGGGTTGAGATCGTGTTGTGCCGCCACGGTATTCAGAATGAAGTCGAAGCTGTTGGCGTGCTGTGCCATCTGCTCCGGATCTTTCGAAATCACCACTTCATCTGCGCCCAGGCGTTTACCGTCTTCAATTTTAGACGGCGAGGTGGTGAACAGCACCACATGCGCGCCCATCGCATGAGCAATTTTGACGCCCATATGGCCGAGACCGCCCAATCCGACGATGCCTACTTTTTTGCCGGGACCGACATTCCAGTGACGCAGCGGTGAGTAAGTGGTGATACCGGCACACAGCAGCGGCGCAACGCCAGCCAGTTCCAGGTTTTCAGGGATGCGCAGCACAAAGCTCTCATCCACCACCATCGCCGTTGAGTAACCGCCATAGGTAATGGCGCCGGTTTCGCGATCTTCACCGTTATAGGTGCCAACAAAGCCATTTTCACAATACTGCTCTAAACCTTCCTGACAGCTTGGACAGCTGCGGCAGGAGTCGACCATACAGCCGACGCCGACCAGGTCGCCCACCTTATACTTCTGAGTCTGTGGACCCACAGCAGTAACGCGACCCACGATTTCATGGCCAGGCACCACCGGGAAAATGGTGTTCTTCCACTCATTACGTGCCTGATGCAGGTCTGAGTGGCAGACGCCACAGAACAGGACCTCAAGCTGTACGTCATGAGCGCGAAGCTCACGCGGCTGATAATCGAACGGTGCCAGTTTGGATTTAGCATCCTGAGCAGCATACGCATGCGTAATATTCATGGTGTCTCCAGTTTCGATGTGTCGTGCGTGTTTTTCGGTGAAGTGCGGCAGCAGTGTGCTGCAGCGAAAACAGGGCGACGCGCAGGGCGTGCCAAAGAGGAACCGCTTAAGGATAGTCAGCGTAGCGAAAAGCGTATATGCCTATAGGTGTCTGAATCTTGCCTGATCCTGCATTTCTCTGGCTGAATGGGCAGCCGGTAAAAAAAAGGCCCGCACGAGGCGGGCCTGACAGATTACTTGTTCAGCAACGGTTTGAGGAAGCGTGCGGTGTGTGATTTTTCACACTCCGCCACGGTTTCTGGCGTGCCGGCCACCAGAATTTCACCGCCGCCGCTGCCGCCTTCCGGACCGAGATCGACAATCCAGTCGGCAGTTTTGATCACGTCGAGATTGTGCTCAATCACCACGATGGTATTGCCCTGATCGCGCAGCTGATGCAGCACTTCCAGCAGCTGCTGGATATCGGCAAAGTGCAGGCCGGTAGTGGGCTCATCAAGGATATAGAGCGTCTGACCGGTGCCGCGCTTCGACAGCTCACGCGCCAGCTTAACGCGCTGCGCTTCACCGCCGGAAAGAGTAGTAGCGGACTGGCCGAGACGGATGTAAGAGAGACCCACATCGATCAGCGTCTGCAACTTACGCGCCAGCGCCGGCACCACATCGAAGAACTCCCGCGCTTCCTCAATGGTCATTTCCAGCACTTCGTGGATGCTCTTGCCCTTGTACTTCACTTCCAGCGTTTCGCGGTTATAGCGTTTGCCTTTGCACTGATCGCACGGCACATAAATGTCCGGTAAAAAGTGCATTTCGACTTTCAGTACGCCATCGCCCTGACAGGCTTCACAGCGTCCACCACGCACGTTGAAACTGAAGCGGCCCGGATTGTATCCACGCGAGCGCGCTTCCGGCACGCCAGCAAACAGTTCACGTACCGGCGTGAAGATGCCGGTGTAGGTTGCCGGGTTAGAGCGCGGTGTCCGGCCAATCGGGCTCTGGTCGATGTCGATGACCTTATCGAAATGCTCGAGGCCGGTGACCTCGCGATAGGCCGCCGGTTCCGCGATGGTCGCGCCGTTGAGCGCGCGCTGGGCAATCGGGAACAGCGTATCGTTGATCAGCGTCGATTTACCTGAACCCGATACGCCGGTGATGCAGGTAAACAGCCCGACCGGCAGCGTCAGCGTCACGTCCTTGAGGTTGTTGCCGCGTGCGCCCGTCACCTTCAGCACTTTGGCCGGATCGCCTTTAACCCGCTGCGGCGGCACGGAAATTTCACGCTTGCCGCTAAGGAACTGGCCGGTCAGTGACGCTTCCTGCGCCATGATCTCATCCACGGTGCCTTCTGCCACGACCTGGCCGCCATGCACGCCCGCGCCGGGACCGATATCGATCACGTGGTCAGCCGCCCGAATCGCATCTTCATCGTGCTCAACCACAATCACCGTATTGCCGAGATCGCGCAGGTGAATCAGGGTGCCGAGCAGGCGCTCGTTATCGCGCTGATGCAGGCCGATAGAGGGCTCATCCAGCACGTACATCACGCCCACCAGGCCCGCGCCGATCTGGCTGGCCAGACGGATACGCTGTGCTTCACCGCCGGAAAGGGTTTCAGCCGAACGAGACATCGACAGGTAGTTCAGGCCGACGTTCACCAGGAAGCTCAGGCGATCGCTGATCTCTTTCAGCACTTTTTCCGCGATTTGGGCGCGCTGGCCGCTGAGCTTCAGGTTTTCAAAGAACGACATCGCATGACCGATACTCATCTCCGAGATGGTCGGCAGCGTGGTGTTTTCCACGAAGACATGGCGCGCTTCACGACGCAGACGCGTCCCATCGCAGGTGGCACAGGCCCGGTTACTGATAAATTTCGCCAGCTCTTCGCGCACCGCTGACGATTCGGTCTCTTTGTAACGGCGTTCCATGTTGTTCAGCACGCCTTCAAACGGATGGCGACGCACGGAGGTGTCACCCCGATCGTTGATGTACTTGAACTCAATGGTCTCTTTACCGGAACCGTACAGAATCACTTTCTGCACGTTATCCGGCAGGCTGCCGAACGACGCTTCGATATCAAAATCGAGATGTTCCGCCAGTGAGCGCAGCATCTGGAAATAGTAGAAGTTACGGCGATCCCAGCCGCGGATTGCACCGCCCGCCAGCGAGAGCTCCGGGTTCTGGACTACCCGATCCGGGTCGAAATATTGCTGCACGCCCAGCCCATCACAGGTCGGACAGGCACCCGCAGGGTTGTTAAACGAGAACAGGCGCGGTTCCAGCTCGCTCATGCTGTAGCCACAAATCGGGCAGGCAAAGTTGGCAGAGAACAGCAGCTCTTCAGCCGCGCTGTCATCCATATCCGCCACGATCGCCGTGCCGCCAGAGAGATCCAGCGTGGTTTCAAACGATTCGGCCAGCCGGGTTGCCAGATCGGCACGCACTTTAAAGCGATCAATCACTACTTCAATGGTGTGCTTCTTCTGCAGTTCAAGCTTTGGCGGATCGGAGAGATCGCATACTTCGCCGTCGATACGCGCACGAATGTAGCCCTGCGTCGCCAGGTTTTCCAGCGTTTTGGTGTGCTCGCCTTTACGATCCTTCACCACCGGAGCCAGCAGCATCAAGCGGCGGCCTTCCGGCTGAGAGAGCACCTGATCAACCATCTGGCTGACGGTCTGCGCCGCCAGCGGCACATCGTGATCCGGACAGCGCGGCTCACCGACGCGGGCAAACAGCAGACGCAGATAGTCGTGGATCTCGGTGATGGTACCGACCGTAGATCGCGGGTTATGTGAGGTTGATTTCTGCTCAATGGAAATGGCGGGCGACAAACCTTCGATATGATCGACGTCCGGTTTTTCCATCAGCGAAAGAAACTGGCGCGCATACGCAGAGAGCGACTCCACATAGCGGCGCTGACCTTCCGCATACAGCGTATCAAACGCCAGTGAGGATTTACCGGAGCCAGACAGGCCGGTCACCACAATGAGTTTGTCGCGTGGGATGGTCAGGTTGATGTTTTTCAAATTATGGGTGCGGGCACCACGAACTTCGATCTTATCCATTCACCTTTCCCGGATTAGCAGCACTCACCGCGCCTTGCCGACACGGCCAGAATAAACGCATCATTATGGCACAAAAAATAGACTGAATAAATATCCAGTACTCTTTGCCTTTTGGCGGCGGATGATTAAAATTGGAACCCCGCTCTAAAGTGGGAAACAGTCAGCAGGACGTGTTAGAATTGATAGATTAGACTGTATGCATTAACTCATCGGGAGACAGCAACATGGCCAGTCGTGGCGTTAACAAAGTGATTCTTGTCGGGAATCTGGGTCAGGATCCGGAAGTACGTTATATGCCAAATGGTGGCGCTGTTGCCAACATTACGCTGGCTACGTCGGAAAGCTGGCGCGACAAGCAGACCGGTGAAAACAAAGAGATCACTGAGTGGCACCGTGTGGTGCTGTTTGGCAAACTGGCTGAAGTCGCGGGTGAATACCTGAAAAAAGGGTCTCAGGTCTATATCGAAGGCCAGCTGCGCACTCGTAAATGGCAGGATCAGGGTGGCCAGGAGCGTTACACCACCGAAGTGGTGGTTAACGTCGGCGGCACCATGCAGATGCTGGGCGGCCGTCAGCAGGGCGGTAACGCCGGTGCATCAGCAGGCGGCGCGCAGGGCGGCGGTAACAACAACGGTTGGGGCCAGCCACAGCAGCCGCAGGGCAGCAATAATCAGTTCAGCGGCGGCGCGCAGTCCCGTCCGCAGCAGCAGCCTCAGAGCGCACCTGCCAGCAACAACAACGAACCGCCAATGGATTTTGACGACGATATCCCGTTCTGATCCGCCTGACAGCGCGACATTGATAGCAAACAGGCCCGGTATACCGGGCCTTTTTATTACCTTTAATAGCGGCTGCACAAACAGATCAGGCGAGGGACGCCCATTCGGTCAGGATTGCGTCACAGCTCAGCACGCGCGGCACGTTGCCGGGTATCAGCAGCGACGACCACACCTCATTATGCTGACCTATCAGCTGTTCTGCGCTCACCCAGCGGCGATCGGCGGTGGTATGCGCATCTGCCGCCACGGTGATGCGATAGCCGGCGCTGGCACCAACTTTAATGGTGGTATCCAGGCAGTAGTCTGTGGCACAGCCGCAAATCACAAATTCCTTCACCGCCAGCGTCTGAAGCAACGCAGCCAGACCAGTCTGCCAGAAGCTGTCGCAGGCCGTTTTAGTGATAAAATGCGCGCCGGCAGGCTGGTGGATCTCGGGCAACAGCGCAAAAGCATGACTGCCTTCAGGCAGGCTTTCCTCGGTATGCTGGATAAACACCGTGACATCGGCCCGCTCAGTCAGACGATTTATCTGCGCCACCCGCCCCTGCCAGTCAAAACGCGGCGTAGCGAATACGCCATTTTGCATATCTATAACCAACACCACTCGCTGTGCCATGCTTGATCCTATCGCGACGGAAAAAAGCAGTGTTGCCTGGCACCAGGCGGATGAATAGCAATATTTTGCATTTTATCGTCCATCACAGGCATGCTGAACTGCCTGTCGGTTAAATGAGGAGAGTGAAGTGGAGGGCGTTCCGGCTATTTTTCCCTGCGAGACAGATCGCGCGCAGTTTCAGCAGCTGTCTGAGTTACCCGGTGTGGAACTGTATCAGGCTCACATCTCTCGCTACGCCTTTGAACCGCATACGCATGAAGCCTTTGGTATCGGCACTATTGAAGCTGGCGCGCAGCGCTTTCGCTATCGCGGCACCCAATACACCGCACCCAAAGATTCGCTGGTGATGATGAATCCGGATGAACTGCATACCGGGGAATCCGCCTGTGCCGAAGGCTGGCGTTATCAGATGATCTATATCCAGCCACAGTTAATGGATGAGCTGACCGGCGATCGCGGCTGGTGGTTTAATGAGGCACTGCTGACTGATTCCCGTCTGGCCCAGCCGCTGTCGCGCACCCTGGCGGCACTGTGGCAGGCGGACTCGGTGCTGGCACGTCAGGGATTGCTGTCGGAACTGTTATTGCAGATTCGGCCACTGGCGCGGATGGCGTCGTCCGCCCGGCTTCAGCCAGCGCATCGCTTCGATAAGGTACGTGATTACCTGCGGGAAAACCTGGCGCAACCGGTGCGCCTTGAGGAGCTGGCGGCGCTGGCAGCATTATCGCCCTGGCACTTTTTACGTGCTTTTCGCCAGCATTATCATGTGACGCCGCATCAGATGCTGATGGCCTTTCGGCTGTATGATGCTAAACAGCGGCTGGCGCAGGGGGAGAGTGCAGCCAGCGTGGCGGCTGCGGTGGGGCTGACCGATCAGGCTCACCTGACCCGCGCCTTCGCCAACCGGTACGGTATTACTCCGGTCCGCTATCAGAAACAGGTGCGCCAGGCCTGAAAATCGCAATCTGCTACAAGCCTTTCCCGCCTCATTTCGCCACACTGCGCCAGACAAACGATAAAGGGAAAAATTATGCTCGCTGGCGTACTGTTTGCTGTGACCGCAGGTCTGATGTGGGGACTGATCTTTGTTGGCCCGTTGCTGGTGCCGGACTATCCCGGGGCGTTGCAATCAGCTGGCCGCTACGTTGCCTTTGGCCTGATTGCGCTGCCGCTGGCGTGGCACGACCGCCGTCGATTGCAGCGGCTGGTTGTGGCTGACTGGCGGGAAGCGGTAAAGCTTTCGCTGGTGGGCAACCTTCTTTACTACGCCTTTCTCGCCAATGCCATTCAGCGCACCGGCGCGCCGGTCTCGACCATGATAATCGGTACGCTGCCGGTGGTGATCGCTGTCACCGCGAACCTCTGTTACGGTCATCTTGAAGGGCGACTGCCGTGGCGGCGACTGTTTCCTGCCTTAATACTGATGGCGGCCGGGCTGGTGTGCGTGAATGCTGCCGAGTTGCAGGCTCATGGCAGCACGCTGGACCTCGGCCGGTATCTCACCGGGATTGTGCTGGCGATGCTGGCCGTGGTGTGCTGGACCTGGTATCCATTGCGTAACGCGCGCTGGCTGCGCACGCACCCTGAACACCGGCCTTCTACCTGGGCTACGGCGCAGGGGCTGGTCACGCTGCCGATGGCGCTGGTGCTGTATGCGCTGGTCAGCGCTCAGCTCGCCTGGCAGCAGCCTGACTTCACGCTGCCGTTTGGGCCTCATCCTCGGGTCTTCATTCCGCTAATGCTGGCGATTGGTCTGCTCTGCTCCTGGCTGGGGACGCTGTGCTGGAATGCCGCCAGCCAGCGTTTACCCACTGTATTGATGGGGCCATTGATCGTTTTTGAAATCCTCTTTGGCCTTTTGTGGACTTTTCTCTGGCATCAAAGCTGGCCGCCGCTGCTGACCGTGGCCGGCATTATTTTTCTGATGGCTGGCGTGCTGTGGGCGATGCGGATAAAACCGCAACCGCTGGTGGTGGCGATCAACGAGTAACGCTGCCAGTGGATAATCTTTGTTCTGTCGCGCGGTCAGCCGTCCGCGCGGCTTTTTAAGATTAAGTCGCATTCCGATTTGAACGATTTTGCACCCATATTCGCTACGTAATCGATTTCATACCTCACATCCGGCCGGACAGGCCGCTTCATCTTCACGCCATTGACGACAAGCCCAGGCTAAAAAACAGCCAGCACAGGTCAGAATCAGATCCTTTTTGATGTGTAACGCCCGGGCAGTGGTTGAAATTCATCCATTAATGAGACGAATTTCGGCCAGATAATGGCGATTAAGTGATTAACGACCTGCTGCTATTGCCTTCCGGACCTGAAGAACGGCGACTAAAAACCACTATTAACTTCATTCATTGATAAAAGAGTAAGAGAATTCCGCCGCTGCGTTTTTATTTAAAGATTAACGTCCGGCATCATTGATGCGCACTAAGGATGCAAAATGAGTAGGTACATAACGTTAGTGATAAGCAGTAATAAACTATTTATCCTGGATTAATCCTGGAGAAAGTTTTGCCGAATGACACTACTCGCGAATTAAAGCGTAACCGCAAAAATGGGGATTAGATCCATCATTAACTTAAAGGCGCGTAGGTTATTTTAAAAGCGATGTTTAAGCCGGCTTAACGGAAAGAATGCAATTCAGTTCCGATGATTAGCCGAGCTTAACGAAGAAACACGAGACCCCAATCCCGCCGAAACGGGATTGGGAGAGGGGAAAGGTGCGTAGAATGCGAGACTTTTGCTGTTGTGAATCAATTTTACCGCAAAAAAAGAAGCTTAGCCGTGAAGCCATTCATTAGTTATAAATGGAGCGGAAAAGGGTGCCGCAATTGTCCTGTTAAATGATCTTCATCTCTTCTGGTAAGAACAAATCTCAGCGTTAAGTCTAAAAAGCGCGGTAGCATTGGGTTTAGCGATTCTCTGTGCCGGACGGATAATGATATACGCTGCGACTGATATCTAATAAACGACAGCTGCGACGGGTGCCGATGTCGAAGGTGCTCTGCAGGAAGTCGACCGCCTGACGTTTTTCATTCGTAGTAAAGAAGTTCTTCAGAACGCTTTGCAGCATCTCCTTATCAGAGTTCAGGGTTTGCAGTTCACGGGTAAGGTTCTGCAGTTTTTCCTCCAGCTCTTTGATTTTCCTGCCTTCTTCGGAAGACAGCCCAGAAAACTTCTTCTTCCAGCTGTAGAAAGTTGCTTCAGAGATACCCAGCTCTTCGCAAATCTCTCTGACTTTAACGCCCGATTCAGAAGCTTTAATGGCATTTGTGATTTGATCTTCGCTGTATCGTGACTTTCTCATAAATGCTCTTACCTTTCTTATCGATTAATGGATGAGAATGACTTTAATAATTCCTGGCACTGTAAGTTTCTATTAATGCAGTATTAAAGTGTGCGTATTGAATTGCGAAGGTTAAATTAAGATATTTAGAATAAATATCATCATGGGATAAATCTTATTTTATTCCGATCCGAGGGGCGCGCCTTCCTGGAGGCGGTTTTTTGTTATAAATTCATCGCATCCCAAATACGAAAAAATTCTACGTACGTTGGATATTTAGCATAACCGACTTGATTAATTTAGCGGTTATGACTCATGAAGATTGCACTATTTTCAGGCTGAAATCGTTTCCAACCGAACCGATTCGCGCCAAATATAATAAGAATTGTCCTGAATTTATTCTCCGGATCATGATGTGATTCTCAATTTTCGGACCAGCTTGGTTTGAAGTCTTACATTTTCGCCAGGCCCACTGAGCGCTTATTAATTCGTTACAGGGATGTTGTACCGAAGCGGTTGTAGTTGAGTAATACTAAGGAAGAGTCGATGAAATTGAGCGTAATGTCTAATGCCGCCTGGATGATGTCTGAGAAGATCATCTCCGTGTTTGGCGTCATATTTGTGACTTCTTACGTGGCGAAATCCTTTGGCCCAACGGTGTTTGGCCAGATGGCGTTTTCAACCTCACTATTTGCGATGGTGCAAACCGTTGCAATCTTTGGCACCGAAACCATTCTGTTTAAGCGTGTCAGTAAAAATGCGTCGAAAGGCTTACGCCTGATGACCATCGCGCGTACCTTGCGCATGGTGCTTTTACTGCTCACCTCGGTGCCAGTCTTAATCTGGGTCTGGTACAACATGCAGGAAAATTTCCTGGCATTTGCACTGGCCTCATTTGTTGCCTCGGTTTTTGTCACCCAGGATACGTTCAGCGTTTACAACAATGCGCGTCTTGCCTCGCGTCTGAATACCATCGCCAATGCGGTCGGCATGCTGCTGAGTTTCGCTATCAGCTTTACCATCGCCTGGCTGCGGCTGAATCCGCTGTGGCTGACGCTGTCGATTGTGGCGGTGACGCTGGTGCCTTACCTGATCAAGCGGCACAACTTTTATCAGGAACACCAGGATCAGATGCCGCCGCGTGAAAAGCGGACTGCCTATCTGCGTTACCTGATGTATGCCGGTCTGCCGCTGGCGATCTCCAGCATCTTTATTTCTGTCCAGGTCAAAGCGGCGCAGATGTTCCTGGCGGGCACCGCCCCGGCGCGCGACCTCGGCCTGTTTGCCGCGGCTAATACCATTTCTGCCTCGTGGATTTTTATCCCGGTGGCGCTGATTACCTCCTGCTTCACTGAAATCTTCAGAGAGCGTGGCGAGGTGGCCATCAAGCTGGCGGCCCGGCTCAATGGTTACGTTATGGGTGTTTCATTGCTGATGCTGCTGGTCATCTCGTTATTCGGCGAGCAGATCATTATCGCGTTGTATGGTCCGGAATTTACACAGTCAGGAAGTCTCATAACGTTGCTGTCGATAGCGACCAGCTTTTCGGCAATGGGGACAGTAGCTTATCGCTACATGGTTAAGGAGGGAGGGTTTAACTATCTGCTGAAGAAAATCATTTGTCTGATGGTCATCAGTTTGCCGCTCTCATGGTGGTTGATTCAGGGCCACGGCATCATGGGAGCCGCGTGGAGCGTTTTCCTTTCAGAGCTTTTGTCCCTGACCGTCATGAATTACTTCTTTAAAAACGGCGTCATTCAAAAGATTCAAGTTTCCTCACTCAACTACAAAACCTACAAATGAGGTCCGATATGCTCAAGTTGAAAGAAGAACTCAGAAGAAGTGTGCAGTACTTTATTAAGAAGATGCCCTGGGCGTACCAGGACCGCATCTACTACTTCCACAAGTTCAGAAAGCTGCCCAATCTGCGTCAGCCAAAAGTGTTCAACGAAAAGGTGTTGTACCGTAAATTTGTCTATGGCGATTACCAGAACTATGGCCGCCTGTCGGACAAATATTCGGTGCGTGAATTTATTGCCGAAAAAATCGGTAATGAATATCTGATTCCGCTGGTACACGAAACCACTGACCCGACCACGCTGAACAGCTTACCGTGCTGGAAAGGGACGGTGATTAAGCCGAACCACGCCTCCAACATGGTGGAGATTCTGCTGGAAGAGCCAGACGCGCTGCGCAAACAGCAGATTATTCACGACTGCTACCGCTGGCTGAAGACCGACTTCGCTAACGAAGCACGTGAGATCCACTATCGCTACATCAAGCCGCGCATCCTGGTGGAGAAATACATCGGTGATGGCAAAAGCGCGCCGATTGATTACAAGTTCCACATGTTCAACAAGCGTGATGGCAAGTTCGAATATGTGCTGCAGGTGATCTACAACCGCTGCCAGCCGCTGCTGTCGATGAACTTCTACGTGAATAACCTCAACGAGGCGTTTCACAAGATTCGCGATACCGGCCTGGATGTCTCGCCGATTCTGCCGTCACTGCAACATGCGCTCGATCTGAGCAAAAAGCTGGCCAGTGATTTCGATTACGTGCGGGTCGATTGGTATATCCATGAAGAACAGATCTATTTCGGTGAACTCACTTTCACGCCGGGTGCAGGCCTGGTGACCGGATTGGATCGGGGTTTAAACCAGATGATGGGAGATATGTGGATTCAGGACCGCCGCGGAACGCAGAGACCGGGCGTCACAGTGCAGGATGTTAATATCCCTGCCATGTTGAAGAAAGTTTAAGCACACACAGCAATGTAAAAAACCCCGCCTGGCGGGGTTTTTTATTGGCAAAAATCAGGCTATCGACGCGACAGTCTCAGCGTATCACTCGATCAGGGCATCGGCCATTCAGCAGGCGCCTGACTCATCACGTCGATAAAGGCGTGCTTAGAGATTTCCATGAAGTTGTGCACGTTTTCCATGCTCAGGGTAATTCCCATCAGACCGGTAACGAACCAGCAGGTCATGCCTAAACCAATCCCGCCACACATGAATGCCATCACATGATGACTATCCTGACGCAATTTGGTTTTCAGGGTGCTGGCGAAAAACATCATTACTGCGCTCAACAATTCCCAACGCATAACAAGCAGACTGGTGGTTAACGTAGCCATCGGCCGGACCTCAATATCAGTTAGTATTCCTGACAATTTGCGGACATCACCGGCGGCGGAAAAGCGTGTCAGGAAGTGCTTTAGCGCCGTCAACCCAGGTTCATAGTGTGACTTGGGTCACATTATATCATCCGATTTGAAATTTTGAACAAAATTTGACACTGGTATGGCAGGAAATTGTTGCAGATATGAACAGCGGGAAGGGCAAATCAGAGAGGCGATCAGGCACGCCCGAAGACGGGCGTCCTGACAGTTAACGGACCGGGCAGCACTCGCCGGTGGTGCGCTGGGTAAAGCTGGCCATGCTGTCATTGCAGCCGAAGCTCAGCAGGCGAGGGCGCTGAATCGCCTGACGGCGCATGGTGTGACGGTAGGCGGTAGGGGTTTGCGAGAACTGGCGGCGAAACACCCGCGAGAAGGTCTGCTGCGAGTCATAGCCGTACTGCATCGCGATATCAAACACCGGGCGCTGGGTCTGAGACAGCGCTTCGGCTGCCAGCGTCAGGCGGCGTTCACGGATATAGCCGCCAAGCGTCTGTTTGGTGACGGTACGGAACATCCGCTGCAGGTGCCATTTCGAATAACCCGATTTTGCTGCCACTTCATCAATGGACAAACTTTTGTCCAGATTCTGGTCAATCCAGTGCGTCAGGGAATGAATGATCTCTTCTTGCATCATGGCCTCATCCTTCTGGTGCTTAATAAGCGGTAATGGGAGTTTAGTCGTTTTGATGGGAAGCGAGTATAATTCCTCAAGTTAACTTGAGGTAAAGAGCCAGATGAAAAAAGATCGCAACTACCCCAAACCGGTATTAACGCCGGGCGAAGTGGCGCGCCGCAGCGGCGTCGCGGTGTCAGCGCTGCACTTCTATGAAACCAAAGGGTTGATATTCAGTACCCGTAACGGCGGTAATCAGCGGCGTTACAGCCGTGATGTGCTGCGACGCGTGGCTATCATCAAAATTGCGCAACGCATCGGTATTCCGCTGGCGACCGTCAGCGACAGCCTTGAGCATATTCCGGCCAATAAGCGGATGTCGGCCCCGGAGTGGGACGCCCTGACTCAGCACTGGCGCGAAGAGCTGGATAAGCGCATCGAAACCCTGACCCGGTTGCGCAACGACCTTGATGGCTGTATCGGCTGCGGCTGTCTGTCGATGCGCGATTGTCCGCTGCGCAATCCGGGCGATCGGCTGGGTCAGCAAGGGTCAGGAGCGGTGCTGCTCGACCCGGAACAGGACGGTAACCATCCGGACGCGGAGTGACGTCTATACTGGTGGGAGGTCAACACACAGGGAATCATGATGATCACCGTTCACCATCTCGAGCAATCACGTTCACATCGGGTGCTATGGCTGCTGGAAGAGCTGGAAGTGCCGTATCAGATCAAACGTTATCAACGCGAGCCAACCATGCTGGCGCCCGAGGCGCTGAAAAAAGTGCATCCGCTGGGAAAATCACCGGTGATTACCGATGAAAACCGGGTGGTGGCGGAATCCGGGGCGATTCTCGAGTATCTGGAACAGAAATATGATCACGAATTCCGGCTGAAGCTGAGTGATGAAGAGTCGCTGTTGCAGTCGCGCTACTGGCTGCACTACGCCGAGGGTTCGCTGATGCCGCTGCTGGTGATGAAGCTGATCTTCGGACAGATGGGGAAAGCGCCGGTGCCCTGGCTGCTGCGCCCGGTTGGCGCGGCGTTTGGCAAAGGGGTGCAGAAGGCCTGGCTCGATAAACAGCTGCAACCGCATATGAAAATGATTGAGCAGCATCTGGCGGCTAATCCGTGGTTCGCGGGTCAGCGCTTCAGTATCGCCGACATTCAGATGAGCTTCCCGCTGCTGGCCCTGGCGCAACGTGTCGGGATGGAGCAGATGCCGGCCAGTCAGAAATGGCTGCAAACCGTTCAGCAGCGTGCTGCCTGGCAGCGGGCTATCGATCAGGGCGGCGAACTCTCTCTGCTAGGTTAATCCTCTCTCTGCTGGCGCACCGTTTTTTTTCGTGCGGCGCTGCCAGCCGTTCAGCGTTTAAAAATGTCTGTAACTTCAACGCCTCAGCCGATGCGGTCAGCCGCTGCCTGGCCGAAAACGGCGCTCACCACCTGATCTTTATGCTGATTAATGTCCTTCCGCCAGTTGAAAATGTGCCGGTAAACGCCGGATAATCGTTTGCCTTTTTATCTGGCGGTCCTTTGACTGCCAACTATCTGCGGCAAGGTAAACGTTTGCCTGGTGGAATTACTCCATCAGTGCAGCCGGATTACCCGCTTATTTCAGGGACAGCGACGGTCGCAGAGCGATCCACACTACAAAAAATCTTTGAGGCTCAACTATGTCAATTGAATCACGCCCGGCCAGTGGAAAACTGGACGCCTGGTTCGCGATCTCGGCGCGCGGCAGCAGCGTGCGTCAGGAAATTCTGGCCGGACTGACTACCTTTCTGGCGATGGTCTATTCGGTCATTGTGGTACCGGGCATGCTCGGTAAAGCCGGTTTCCCGCCAACCGCGGTATTTGTCGCCACCTGCCTGGTAGCCAGTTTCGGCTCCATCCTGATGGGGCTGTGGGCCAATCTGCCGATGGCGATTGGCTGCGCCATTTCGCTGACCGCCTTTACCGCCTTTAGCCTGGTGCTGGGCCAGCACATCAGCGTACCGGTCGCGCTCGGTGCGGTATTCCTGATGGGGTTGCTGTTTACCCTGATCTCGGTGACCGGCATTCGGGCGTGGATCCTGCGCAACCTGCCAATGGGCGTGGCGCATGGCACCGGCGTCGGAATTGGATTGTTCCTGCTGCTGATCGCGGCGGATGGCGTCGGTCTGGTGGTAAAAAACCCGGCACCGGGTTTGCCGGTTGCGCTGGGTCAGTTTGCTACTTTCCCGGTGATCATGACGCTGCTGGGACTGGCGGCGATTTTTGGCCTGGAAAAACGGCGGGTACCGGGCGGCATTCTGATGACGATTATCGCCATTTCGCTGCTCGGGCTGATCTTCGATCCGGCGGTGAGCTACAAAGGATTGTTTGCTCTGCCGAGCCTGCGTGACGCCAGCGGTCAGTCGCTGGTGTTCAGCCTCGACATCATGGGCGCGTTGCAGCCGGTGGTGCTGCCGAGCGTGCTGGCACTGGTAATGACCGCAGTATTTGACGCCACCGGCACCATTCGCGCGGTGGCGGGGCAGGCCAATCTGCTGGATAAGCAGGGCCAGATTATCAATGGCGGTCGCGCCCTGACGACCGATTCGGTCAGCAGCCTGTTTGCGGGCCTGGTCGGCGCGTCACCTGCGGCGGTGTATATCGAGTCAGCGGCCGGTACTGCGGCGGGCGGAAAAACCGGCCTGACCGCCATCGTGGTCGGCCTGCTGTTTATGGTGATCCTGTTTATGTCACCGCTGGCCTGGCTGGTACCGGCTTACGCTACCGCACCCGCGCTGATGTATGTCGGTCTGCTGATGCTGAGTAACGTGGCGAAAATCGACTTTAATGACTTCGTCGATGCGATGTCCGGCCTGTTGACCGCGGTGATTATCGTGCTGACCTGCAACATCGTCACCGGCATCATGATCGGCTTTGCCTCGCTGGTGGTCGGCCGCGTTTTTGCGGGTGAATGGCGCAAGCTGAACCTCGGGACGGTGCTGATCGCCGTAGCGCTGGTGGCGTTTTACGCCGGCGGCTGGGCGATCTGACTGATCAACCGGGCGCGCAGCGGTGCGTCCGGAATTTTTCACTTTTTTCCCGCCAGCCGCACGCGTAGCTGACCCTTCAGGCTTCGGTTTGTTTTACACTTTAGCGCTCAACAATGATTGAAAGATAACGACGCGCCTAAGGAAAGCATGGAAATCTTTTTTACTATTCTCATCATGACGCTGGTGGTGTCGCTCTCTGGCGTCGCTGCCCGTATTTTGCCCTTTCAGATCCCGCTGCCGCTGGTGCAGATCGCCGCTGGCGCACTGCTGGCCTGGCCCACTTTTGGTCTGCATGTAGATTTTGACCCGGAACTGTTTCTGGTGCTGTTTATCCCGCCGCTGCTGTTTGCTGACGGCTGGAAAACGCCAATCAGCGAGTTCCTGCATCATGGTCGCGAGATTATTGGCTTAGCGCTGGCGCTGGTATTGATTACCGTGGTCGGCATTGGCTATCTGATCTACTGGATGGTGCCCGGCATTCCGCTGATCCCGGCCTTTGCGCTGGCGGCGGTGCTGTCTCCGACCGATGCCGTGGCGCTCTCCGGGATTGTCGGCGAAGGGCGTATCCCGAAGAAAATCATGTCGATTGTGCAGGGCGAAGCCCTGATGAACGACGCGTCAGGTCTGGTGTCGCTGAAATTCGCCGTCGCCGTCGCGATGGGCACCATGGTATTTACCTGGGGCGGTGCCAGCGTCGAATTCCTGAAAGTGGCGATTGGTGGTCTGATCGCCGGTGTGGCGGTCTGCTGGCTGTACGGTAAATCGCTGCGCATACTCAGCCGCTGGAGCGGTGACGATCCGGCCACCCAGACCGTGCTGCTGCTGCTGCTGCCGTTCGCCTCTTACCTGATTGCGGAACACCTCGGCGTATCGGGTATCCTGGCGGCCGTCGCGGCGGGGATGACCATCACCCGTTCCGGCATTATCCGTCAGGCACCGCTGGCGATGCGTTTGCGCGCCAATAGCGTCTGGCAGATGCTGGAGTTCGTGTTCAACGGCATGGTGTTCCTGATGCTGGGCCTGCAGCTGCCGGACATTCTGCAAACCTCGGTGGATCAGGCTAATGCCGATCCAAACGTTGAGCTGTGGATGCTGTTCGCCGATATCGGGCTGGTCTATCTGGCGCTGATGCTGGTGCGTTTTGGCTGGCTGTTTATCATGCAGCGCTTCAGCAAACGTCTGCTGAAGAAGAAGCCGCTGGAGTTCTCCAACTACTCGCTGCGTGAACTGCTGATCGCTTCCTTTGCCGGCGTCCGCGGGGCGATTACCCTCGCTGGTGTGCTGTCGATTCCGCTGTTCCTCAGCAACGGTGATCCGTTCCCGGCGCGTTATGAGCTGGTGTTTATCGCCACCGGGGTGATCCTGTTCTCGCTGCTGGTCGGAGTGGTGATCCTGCCGATTCTGCTGCGCGGTATTGATACCATTGATAAAGGTGCGCATCGTCGTGAGCTGCAAAATGCCCGCGCAGTAATGGCCAGCGTGGCGATTGAGAGCCTGCATAAGATGGAAGCGCGACTGGAAAAAGAGTCGGACCAGAACATCGATCCCGAACTGCTGAAAGAGGTGAGTCTGCGGGTGATCGGCAACTTACGCCGCCGCGCTGAAGGGAAAAATGACCTTGAGCACGCGCTGTTCGCTGAGAACCTGGAGCGCCGCTTCCGCCTGACCGGCCTGCGTGCCGAACGGGCCGAGGTCTACCATCTGCGCGCGACCCAGCAGATCTCCAATGAGACGATGCAGAAACTGCTGCACGATCTCGACCTGCTTGAAGCATTACTGATCGAAAAAGAAGAGTAAGCCTCTGCCGGCACGCTGCACCGCCAGTGCAGCGTGCCGCCGGTTCAGACCGACAGGCGCGGTGCCTGGTCTGGCCAGTGTTCGCGGCAGCAGGCGATCCACGCCTGAGCGCTGCGCGACAGATAGTTACCTTCACGCCAGATCAAACCCAGACTCCACTTCAGCTCCGATTCCAGCGGTAGCCACAGCAACGACTGTTTATCCAGCCGCTGACAGATTGGCTCCGGCAGAATCGCCAGCCCCATTTCCGCCTGCACCATCGCCGCCAGAAAATCCCACTGGCCGCTGCGTACCGCTACCGTTGGCGTCAGGTTCTGTCGCTGGAACGCCTGCATCAACTGCCGGTTCAGTGAAAACTCCTCATTAAAAATCAGCAGCGGATGCTGCGCCAGTTCGGCCAGCCCAATCTGGCTGCGACTCAGCCACTCCGGCCGGCGCGGCAGCAGCACGCACAGCGGGTGATGCATCAGCGGTAGGGTATTCAGCGGCAGCTCCGCATCAACCGGCAGCGCCGTCAGAGCAATATCAAGGCTGCCGGCCAGCACCGCCTGCTGCACGGTCAGGCCGCCGAACTCAGAAATTTTCAGCTTCACGCCAGGATAACGACGGCGAAAGGCGGAGATCGATCCGGCAATCTGCATACCGACCATCGGCGGAATGCCGAGCCGCAGTTCTCCGGTCTTCAGCTGGTTAATATCGCCGATCTCCGCCTCAAGTTGATGGAATTCCTGCAGAATCGCCACGCCACGCTGATAGACCGCCTGGCCGCTGTCGGTCAGGTGCAGGCGACGGCCATCACGCAGGATCAGGGTACAGCCCAGTTCTTCCTCCAGCTGGCGTAACATCTTGCTGATGGTCGGCTGGGTGACGAACAGTTTTTGCGCCGCGCGGGTGAAACTCTGCTGGCGTACCACTTCGGTAAAGTAACGCAGGGCACGAACGTCCATAACTATTCCTTTTCGGCATGATTCCAATAATATTAATTCATTTTTTTCACCTTCTGTCGGCGATTTATACTGTCCTCCTGAATTTAATCGGGGAGAAAAGGCGATGGCATTCGCAATCAGTTCACGCAGACCCAGCCGGCTGCAATGGCTCAGCCTGCCGCTCCAGCTGGGGTTATATATCGGCGTCTTTGTCGCCTGCGAGCAACTGGTCAACTGGCTGCACCTGCCGCTGCCCGCCAATATTGTCGGCATGGTGCTGATGCTGGTGCTCATCGTCACCCGGATAGTGCCGCTGAGCTGGGTTAAAGCGGGCTCCCGCTGGTTACTGGCCGAGATGCTGCTGTTCTTTATTCCGGCGGTGGTGGCGGTGGTGAACTACGGCGACCTGCTGCGGGTGGACGGCTGGCGCATCTGCGTGGTGATTGGCGTCAGTACGATGCTGGTGCTGGCCTCGACGGCGCTGGTGGTTGATCGACTCTACCGCTATGAAATCGCGCGCGCTGCGCGTAAGCAGGCCGGCGATGCGTGATCTGATAATCAGCCTGTTGTGCGTGGTGGTGACGCTGCTGGTCTACGCACTGAATAAACGGCTTTATCGCCGCTGGCGCACGCTGCTGCTGATGCCGCTGGTCATGACGCCGGTGGTGCTGGTGGCGCTGCTGCTGCTGACTCACATCAGCTGGCAGGACTACATTGCCGAAAATCACTGGTTACTCTGGCTGCTGGGTCCGGCGACGCTGGCGTTTGCGGTGCCGGTGTATGAGAACGTGGCAATCATCAAACGCCACTGGCTGTCGCTCAGCGCTGGGGTGCTCACCGCCACGGTGGTCGCGGTGTGCAGCTCAGTATGGCTGGCGCGTCTGTTAACGCTGCCGGAGTCGATTCAGCGCAGCCTGGCGGTGCGCTCCATTACCACGCCGTTTGCGCTGGCGGCGGCCGGGCCGATTGGTGGCCAGCCAGATCTGGTGGCGCTGTTCGTGGTGATCACCGGCGTGTTTGGCATGGCGGTCGGCGATGTGCTGTTTCTGCGGATCGCGATTAAGCAGGGCGTGGCAAAAGGGGCAGGATTAGGTGCCGCCTCGCACGGTGCCGGTACGGCACGCGCCTATCAGATGGGCCCACAGGAGGGTGTGGTGGCCAGCCTGGTGATGATGCTGTCCGGCGTTGTTACCGTGGTACTGGCCCCGCTGATTGGCCACCTGATGTGGGCGATACCGGCGTAACCGGCGCGTCGTGCTGCCAGCCGTGGCGCGACACCGGACCGGTGACACGTATTTTTACGTAAAGCTTGCTAAATAATGTTGTCTCCGCGTTTCAGACTGTTAACCTTGCGGCCGAATTAATTGTCCTTCACGGAGTGGAATCATGTTTAAGCAACTTGTTACCGGGAGCGCACTTGGCCTCGTTTTACTGAGCGGTGCCGCTCAGGCAATCGAAGGCAGTGTTGACGTCAGCGAGCACAACACCAACCTGAATGTGGGTCTCGGCACCACAACCCCTGGCCTGTTTCTGAAAGGCAACTGGCTGCGCAGCGACCATGACGGCAGCACCTACGGTGCCGGTCTGGGTTACAACGTTGACTTCGGACCTCTGCGTCTGGCGCCGACCGCAAAAGCGATCTTCACCCATCCTGAAGATGGAAAAGATGGATTTGCGGTGGCGCTGGGTGGCGCAGCGCAATACAACTTCAACAGCATGTGGGGTCTGTATGGCGAATATTATTACGCGCCAGAATCCTTCACCGATCAGCTCGACAGCTACCAGGAAGCGGGCGGTGGCCTGAGCTTCACCCCGATTTCACTGCTTAACCTGCGCGTCGGTTATCAGTACATCGAGCTGAACAACAAAGATGGCCGTAAAGATAACGTGCTGGTCGACGGTCCGTACGTCGGCGCATCGCTGCGCTTCTGATTCTGCCGATCCAGAAAAAAGGGCGGTACCCTGTGGGGTGCCGCCCTTTTTTTATCTCGCGCTTAGCTGAAAACTAATGCGCTCTGCCCTGGTCGATGCCGGAGCCGGTCTGCGAACGGATAAACTGCATCCGGAAGCGTGAACGCTCCTCCGCGCCCTGCTGCGAATGATCGGTAACCGAGAACAGCCAGGTGCCGATAAACGCAATCGCCATGGAGAACAGCGCCGGATACTCGTACGGATAGATTGGCTTAGCATGACCCAGCACCTGTACCCAGACCGTCGGGCCGAGGATCATCAGCACCACGGCGGTAATCAGCCCCAGCCAGCCACCGACCATCGCGCCGCGCGTGGTCAGCTTTGACCAGTACATCGACAGCAGAATGATCGGGAAGTTACAGCTGGCGGCAATCGAGAAGGCCAGTCCGACCATGAATGCGATGTTCTGCTTCTCAAACAGAATGCCCAGCGCAATCGCCACCACACCTAATACCAGCACGGTGATTTTAGAGACCCGCAGCTCATCACGTTCGCTTGCCTGACCTTTACGGTAGACGCTGGCGTAGAGGTCATGCGAGACCGCCGAGGCACCGGCCAGCGTTAAGCCCGCTACCACCGCCAGAATGGTGGCAAAGGCCACCGCCGAAATAAAGCCGAGGAAGGTACTGCCACCCACCGCGTTAGCCAGATGTACCGCTGCCATATTGGTGCCGCCAATCAGCGCGCCGCTGGCATCTTTAAAGGCCGGATTCGCGCCAACCAGCAAGATCGCACCGAAGCCGATAATAAAGGTCAGGAAGTAGAAGTAGCCCATAAAGCCGGTGGCCCAGAACACGCTTTTACGCGCCTCTTTGGCATCGGCCACGGTAAAGAAGCGCATCAGAATATGCGGCAGACCAGCGGTACCAAACATCAATCCCAGCCCGAGTGACAGTGCCGAAATCGGATCTTTTACCAGCCCGCCCGGTTGCATAATCGCGATCCCTTTCGGGTGGACCGCCATCGCTTCGGTAAACAGCGTGTTGAAGCTAAAGCCGGTGGTCTTCATGACCATCACCGCCATAAAGGTGGCACCAAACAGCAGCAGCACTGCCTTGATAATCTGTACCCAGGTGGTGGCGAGCATGCCGCCAAACAGCACATACATCACCATCAGAATGCCGACCAGCACCACCGCTACGTGATAGTTGAGGCCAAACAGCAGCTGAATCAGTTTACCGGCACCGACCATCTGGGCAATCAGATAGAGCGCCACCACCACCAGTGAGCCGCAGGCGGAGAGGGTACGGATCGGTTTCTGCTTCAGCCGATACGAGGCGACGTCGGCGAAGGTGTAGCGGCCCAGATTACGCAGCCGTTCGGCGATCAGGAACAGAATCATCGGCCAGCCGACTAAAAAGCCGAGCGAGTAGATCAGCCCGTCATAACCGGAGGTGTAAACCAGCGCCGAGATGCCAAGGAACGAGGCGGCAGACATAAAGTCGCCCGCCATCGCCAGCCCATTCTGGAAGCCGGTAATATTGCCGCCAGCGGTGTAGTAGTCGCTGCGCGAACGGGTGCGCTTAGACGCCCAGTAGGTAATGCCCAGCGTGGCCCCGACGAAAATCACAAACATGACGATCGCCTGATAGTTAACCGCCTGACGCTGCACTGCGCCGGTAATCGCATCGGCGGCCAGCGCCGAAAACGGCAGCAGCGCCGCCAGCATCCATAAGCAGAGACGTATCATGATTTCACCTCGCTCAGGATCGCTTTGGTCAGCCGGTCAAACTCGCCGTTGGCACGCCAGACGTAAATGCCGGTCAGCACAAACGACATCACGATCAGTCCGACACCGATGGGAATACCGCGGGTGACGTTGGTTCCCGGATGCAGCGGTGTGCCGAGCCAGCCTGGCGCAAAGGCGATCAGCAGGATAAAACCGACATACAGCACCAGCATAATCAGCGACAGCAGCGTGGCGAACGCCTGGCGCTTACGGACTAATTCATGAAAGCGGGGATTACGTTCAATCTGTTGGTAGATTGCATCCTGTTTCGAAAGGGCGTCATTCATCACATTTTCTCCAGAGGTCTTGCAGGCGTAAACCTCACGCCAGGGCGCGGGTTCGGCTGGTAATTTTATTTGTGACTACAGAAACATACTGCGTAGGGCGGGCATGGCGGGAAATGATCTTCCCGCCGGATAAGGTGCGCTTAAGGCATTTTGATCGACTGTTTCTCCTCAAGCAGTTTTTCCACTACGCCAGGATCGGCGAGGGTGGAGGTATCGCCGAGATTGCTGGTATCGCCGGTGGCGATTTTGCGCAGAATACGACGCATGATCTTGCCGGAGCGGGTTTTCGGCAGCGAGTCGGTCCAGTGCAGCACATCCGGGGTGGCAATCGGGCCGATCTCTTTACGTACCCAGTTACGCACTTCGGTATAGAGTTCGGGCGACGGCTCCTCACCGTGGTTCAGGGTGATGTAAGCATAAATCGCCTGGCCCTTGATGCTGTGCGGAATGCCGACCACTGCGGCTTCAGCAATTTTCGGATGTGACACCAGCGCCGACTCAATCTCGGCGGTGCCAAGACGGTGGCCGGAGACGTTGAGCACGTCATCCACACGGCCGGTGATCCAGTAATAGCCATCCTCATCACGACGCGCACCGTCGCCGCTGAAGTAGACATTTTTAAAGGTAGAGAAGTAGGTCTGCTCAAAGCGATCGTGGTCGCCATACAGCGTACGGGCCTGACCCGGCCAGGATTCGGTGATCACCAGATTGCCTTCACAGGCGCCTTGCTGCGGCTGGCCTTCATTATCCACCAGCGCCGGTTGTACCCCGAAGAACGGTTTAGTGGCCGATCCCGCTTTGAGTTCGGTCGCACCCGGCAGCGGGGTGATCATGAAGCCGCCGGTTTCAGTCTGCCACCAGGTATCGACGATTGGGCAGCGGCTGTTGCCGATTTTCTTGTAGTACCACTCCCAGGCTTCCGGGTTAATCGGTTCACCGACTGACCCCATGATGCGCAGGCTGCTACGGTCGGTTCCCTGGATCGCTTTATCACCTTCAGCCATCAGGGCGCGGATCGCGGTAGGGGCGGTATAGAGCAGCGTCACCTTATGTTTATCCACCACTTCCGCCATGCGGCTCGGCGTTGGCCAGTTCGGCACCCCTTCAAACATCAGGGTAGTCGCGCCACAGGCCAGCGGACCGTATAGCAGGTAGCTGTGGCCGGTGATCCAGCCGACGTCGGCGGTACACCAGTAGACGTCGTCCTGATGGTAATCGAAGACAAATTTAAAAGTGGTCGCCGCGTAGACCAGATAACCGCCGGTGGTGTGCAACACCCCTTTCGGCTTACCGGTCGAGCCGGAGGTATAAAGGATAAAGAGCGGATCTTCCGCTCCGACTTCGGCCGGAGAATGGTTGGTGCTGGCATTCAGCATCAGCTCATGCCACCAGCGGTCGCGACCTTCGATCCAGCCGATATCGTTGCCGGTACGCTGGAACACCACCACGTTTTTCACGCTGGTGACGTTAGGATTTTTTAACGCATCATCGACATTTTTCTTCAGCGGGATGCTGCGTCCGGCACGGACACCTTCATCGGCGGTAATCACCAGCGAAGCGCTGGAATCGACGATCCTGCCGGCCACGGCTTCCGGCGAAAAACCACCAAAAATTACCGAATGGACGGCACCGATACGCGCACAGGCCAGCATCGCCACGGCGGCTTCCGGCACCATCGGCATATAGATCGCCACCACATCGCCTTTCTTCACCTTGAGCAATTCCAGCACGTTGGCGAAGCGACAGACTTCAGCATGCAGCTGGCGGAAGGTCAGGGTTTTGCTCTCACTGGCGTCGTCGCCTTCCCAGATAATCGCCGGGTGGTCGCCGCGGGTCTGCAAATGCCGGTCAAGGCAGTTTGCCGCCAGATTGAGCGTGCCATCTTCGTACCAGCGAATGTCAATGTTGCCCGGCGCAAACGAGCAGTTTTTCACTTTGCTGTAGGGCTTGATCCAGTCGAGGATTTTGCCCTGTTCGCCCCAGAACGTATCCGGATCAGCGACAGATTGCTGATACATCGTCTGATACTGTTCAGCGGTGATCAGCGTGTTTGCTGCAATATTCTCTGGAACGGGATGTTTATGTATTTGGCTCATGGCGGATCTCCTTGAAGTTGTTAATGATATGTCAATCAATGGTTAATTGAAGCCCGCGCTGAGGCTTTGTTTCTTTTTTGCGCCGTAGATCACGCCCTCAACACCGCGCGCGATAAAGGGCTGATGAAGCGGCAATTGGTGATAAGTCCCTGCTGGCAATAAGGAATAAAGGTGTAACTTTTTGTGTTCAGGCGTGTTTAAAAAGCGAGCAAACGCGTCGGGTGAGTTTTTGCGCAATTCTGCATAGCTATGCGTTAATTCATCGAACTAATACTTTTCATAACAGCAGGTTAGGGATTTACGGCTGGCGCAGCATTTTATGCTACTTAGATGGTGAACTTTTAAACGAAGACGCCAAGGGTTGCATTTACCACAGCGAAAATGGTACTTATCTCGCCCCTGTTCTGCAGGTATCAACTCAGACCGCGTCTGAAAATGGGTATGGGAATCATCAGATTTTCGTGCGAGGCGCTGTCTCCAAACACCCTCTAATTTACCGGGCTTTTTGCTCACTTCCCTGTGTGTATTGTCTTCTGCACCTTCGCAGTAGAGAGAAACGGGTTTTGACTGAGGAAATTACGCGTTATGAAAGGTTTTAAAATCAGCCTGGCCTGGCAGATTCTGATAGCCCTGGTGCTTGGCATCGTTGTGGGTGCCGTGCTGCATAATCAGCCAGACAATCGTGAATGGTTAGTCACCAATATTCTCAGCCCGGCGGGCGACATCTTTATCCACCTGATTAAGATGATTGTGGTACCGATCGTGATCTCATCACTGATCGTCGGGATTGCCGGCGTCGGCGATGCCAAAAAGTTGGGACGCATCGGCGTCAAAACGATTCTCTACTTTGAAGTGATCACCACCCTTGCCATTGTGGTCGGGATTACCCTGGCCAACGTATTTCAACCCGGCACCGGCATCGATATGTCAACGCTGGCAACGGTGGACATCTCTAAATATGAAGCCACCACGGCGGAAGTGCAGGGCGGTCCGCACAGCCTGGTCGCCACCATTCTGTCGCTGATCCCGCAGAACATTTTCGCCTCGATGGTGAAAGGTGACATGCTGCCGATTATCTTCTTCTCGGTGCTGTTTGGCTTAGGCCTGTCATCTCTGCCGTCAGAACAGCGCGATCCGTTGGTGAATCTGTTCCGTGGCATCTCTGAAACCATGTTCAAAGTGACGCACATGATCATGCGCTATGCGCCGGTCGGTGTGTTCGCCCTGATTGCCGTCACCATCGCTAACTTCGGCTTCGCCTCGCTGTGGCCGCTGGCTAAGCTGGTGCTGCTGGTCTATGCGGCGATTCTGTTCTTCGCCTTTGTGGTGCTGGGTGGCGTTGCGCGCTTCTGTAAGCTGCGTATCACCACGCTGATGCGTATCCTCAAAGATGAGCTGATTCTCTCTTACTCCACCTCCAGCTCAGAGACGGTATTGCCACGCATCATGCAGAAGATGGAAGCCTACGGCGCGCCGAAAGCAATCACCAGCTTCGTGGTGCCGACCGGTTATTCGTTTAACCTTGATGGCTCAACCCTGTATCAGAGTATCGCCGCCATCTTTATCGCCCAGCTGTATGGCATCGATCTGTCGCTGAGCGACGAGATTATCCTGGTGCTGACGCTGATGGTGACCTCGAAAGGCATTGCTGGCGTGCCAGGCGTCTCCTTCGTGGTGCTGCTGGCGACGCTGGGCAGCGTCGGTATTCCGCTGGAAGGGCTGGCATTCATCGCCGGAGTTGACCGTATAATGGACATGGCGCGTACTGCCCTGAACGTCATTGGTAACGCTCTGGCGGTGCTGGTCATCGCCCGCTGGGAAAACCAGTTCGACGCCGAACAGGCGAAAGAGTATGAACTGCAACTGCGCACTCAGACCGCGAGTTAATCGCACTGCTTAATAAAAAAGGCTCAACGAAAGTTGGGCCTTTTTTGTTTCCGGCAAATGACTGTGACCGGTTCAACCGCACACCTTACCTGACACCTGACACCTGACACCTGACCTTGTCTCTTTTCAAAAGCGACACAAAAGTCCGCGGGAAGAGCAGGTTCACCCGAAGAGTAAAGCGTCCCACGCCAGGGAAGGCGTGGGCCGAGCGTCAGGGATGACGAATGCGTCTTTACGATCGGGTGAATCTTCTCTGCCCCTGCATCCGGCGTGAAGCACGCGCGTTCCTGGCACGATCGGCTGAATCTTCTCTGCCCCTGCACCTTGCATGAAGCACACGCGTCCTGGCACGATCGGGTGAATCTTCTCTGCCCCTGCACCCGGCGTGAAGCACGCACGCTTCTGGCTCACACCTTCAGGGTCAGATGCATCACTAAATCCCATCACCCAACCTGAAGCGAACACCCGCCAGCCAGAATCCCCGCTTTATTTGATCCCTCTTCGCATCCATGCAAAAAAGATCTCACCGATGAATTAATCATTCGTTATGATGAGTCATATATTGAATAATTTATTCCTATGCGGAGCCTGTTATGAAAATTGACCTCAGCCAGATGATCACCGAAGGCCGTAATCCTGCCAGTCAGAACATCGACGAGCTATCGACCGAAGCGATGTTGCGCGTCATTAATGACGAGGATAAGAAGGTGGCGCTGGCGGTTGAAGCGATTGTCCCGCAGATAGCCGAAGCGGTTGATGCTATCAGCGCTGCGTTTCAGGCCGGTGGACGCCTGATCTATTGCGGTGCAGGAACGTCCGGGCGACTGGGTATTCTGGATGCCAGCGAGTGTCCGCCCACCTTTGGTACGCCGCGGGAACAGGTGGTAGGACTGATCGCCGGTGGCCATCGGGCGATTCTACAGGCGGTGGAAAATGCCGAAGATAACCGGGCACAGGGCGCGCAGGATCTGCGGGATATCAACTTCAGCCGCGAGGATGTGCTGGTCGGCATCGCAGCCAGCGGCCGCACGCCTTACGTCCTTGGCGCGCTGGAGTATGCCGGTCAGCTCGGTGCTACCACCGTCGCCCTGACCTGTAACCCCGGCAGTCCGATGTCTCAGGCCGCAGCGATTGCCCTGACGCCGGTCGTGGGGCCAGAAGTGGTCACCGGCTCGTCACGCATGAAAGCGGGTACCGCCCAGAAGCTGGTGCTTAACATGCTGACCACCGGGGCGATGATCCGCAGCGGTAAAGTCTACGGCAACCTGATGGTGGATGTTGAAGCGACCAATCAGAAGCTGGTCCAGCGCCAGGTGAACATCGTCAGGCAGGCTACCGATTGCGATGACGCCACCGCCAGTGCCGCACTGAGCGCCTGCGGCGGCCACTGCAAAACGGCCATCCTGATGGTGCTGGCCGGACTGACCGCTGATGAAGCGCAGACGCTACTCGCACAACATCAGGGCTTTATTCGTCAGGCGCTGCAGGCAGCGGGAGCACGCTGATGGCGAAAATTACCGACGCACTATTACGCGACATTCTGCAGGCGGTCGGCGGGGGGCAAAATATCGCCAACTGCGGCAACTGCATGACGCGGCTGCGGCTGACGCTCAATCAGCCCGAACGGGTTGATCTCACCCGGCTGAAAAGCCTGCCGGGCGTGCTGGGAGTGATCGACAGTGATGCCCAGTTGCAGATTGTGCTCGGCCCCGGCAAAGCGCAGACCGCAGCAGAGGGGATGCAGTCCTTACTGGCACAGGGTGAAGCACCGGCGCTCAGCGAGCTGGCCGCGCAGCACAAGCAACAGATGAAGGCAAAACAGACCAGCGGCCTGCATCAGTTTCTGTCGCGCTTCGCCACTATATTTACCCCACTCATTCCCGGCTTTATCGGCGCAGGCTTACTGCTGGGATTTGCCACTCTGCTTGAACAGAGCCTGCACCTGAATGCGCCGGGCGAGCATGCGCCCTGGCTGCTGCACAGCGTGGCGTACATGAAGGTGTTCGGCAAAGGACTGTTCACCTTCCTCAGCATCCTGATCGGCTATAACGCCCAGAAAGCCTTTGGCGGCAGCGGGGTGAATGGCGCGATCATCGCCTCACTGTTTGTTCTCGGCTACGTCCCGACCGCCACGGTCGGCTACTACAGCGGGATGGAAAGCTTTTTCGGCCTGACTATCGACCCGCGCGGCAATATTATCGGCGTGCTGCTGGCGGCCATTATCGGGGCGTGGATTGAAAAGCAGATCCGCAAAATCATCCCGGATAATCTGGATATGATCCTCACCTCGATGTTTACCCTGCTGATCACCGGTGCGATTACTTACCTGCTGATCATGCCGCTGGGTGGCGAACTGTTTAAAGGCATGTCCTGGTTGTTCATCCACCTGAATAACAACCCCTTTGGCTGTGCGCTGCTGGCCGGACTGTTCCTGATCGCGGTGATGTTTGGCATTCATCAGGGCTTTATTCCGGTCTACTTCGCGCTGATGGAAACCCAGGGCTTCAACTCACTGTTTCCGATTCTGGCGATGGCCGGTGCAGGCCAGGTTGGCGCTTCGCTGGCGCTGTGGTGTAAGGCAGAAAAAGGGGCGCTGCTGCGGGCGCAAATCAAAGGTGCGATTGTGCCGGGGCTGCTCGGGGTGGGCGAACCGCTGATTTACGGCGTCACGCTGCCGCGACTCAAGCCGTTTATCACCGCCTGTGGCGGCGGGGCGCTGGGCGGTTTCTTTATCGGCCTGGTGGCGTGGCTGGGCTTACCGATCGGCATGAATACCGTGTTTGGCCCGTCGGGACTGGTGACGCTGCCGCTAATGACCTCCAGCCAGGGCATTTTTGCTGGCATGGCGGTCTATCTGGCCGGACTGATGGTGGCCTGGGTCGGCGGCTTTTTCCTCACCTGGTGGTTTGGCACCCGCAATGTCGATCTCAGCTGACGCCAGCGTAATGCAGCCATTCTCCAGTGGCGCTAACGAATGACATGACGGAAAAATGTGAAAGCCGCTGCAAAGCGGCTTTTTTATTGCCACTAATTTAACGGAAACGCTAAAGAGAGTAGGAAAGCATGCCGAAAACATAAAAAAAGGTAATCGTTATTTATTTGCCCAACGCTTCCACGCTGACAACATCACCCCAGCGTGCAGGATAATGGGTCTTCAAGGACTTTTGAGATGCGTAATAACCAGCCCGTTTCCCAGCGTGAATATCTGTTCGACGATCACGCGACCCTGATGTCGACTACCGATCTCAACAGTTACATCACCTATGCTAACGATGCGTTTATTGAGGCGAGCGGCTTCTCTACCGAAGAGATCAACGGCCAGCCACACAATATGGTGCGTCACCCGGATATGCCGGCAGAAGCCTTTGCCGATATGTGGGCCACGCTGAAACAGGGCGAACCCTGGACAGCACTGGTGAAAAACCGCCGTAAAAATGGCGATCATTACTGGGTACGCGCCAATGCCATACCGGTGGTGCGCGACGGGAAGGTGCAGGGCTATATGTCGGTGCGCACCAAACCGGGCGCGGAAGAAGTACGTCAGGCGGAGGCGCTGTATCAGGATTTTCAGGCAGGGCGCACGAAAGGACGACGCTTTTATAAAGGCCTGGTGGTGCGCAGCGGCTGGCGGCGACCTGCTTCTATCCTGAAAACGCTGCCGCTTCGCTGGCGTATCCGCAGCACCCTGTTGACCTTACTGCCGCTGTCGGTGGCGGGCGTCTGGGCCGCAGGCGTCACGCCGGCGGCACTGGGCGGCTTCACGGTGGGGATGACGGCACTGCTGACGCTGGCCAGCCTGTGGCTGGAGCAGCAGATCTCACGGCCTATCGAGCGGATGTGCAAACAGGCGCTGAGCGTGGCGACCGGTGCCAGCCATAAAGTTGATCAGATGGATCGGGTTGATGAAGTCGGCGTCACGCTGCGCGCCATCGGCCAGCTCGGGTTAATGTTCCGCTGGCTGGTGGATGATGTCAGCGGACAGGCGATAAACGTACTCAGCGCCAGCGACGCCATCGCCCGCAGTAACAACGAGCTGAGTCGCCGCACCGAGCAGGCGGCCGCTAACGTACAGCAAACCGCCGCCACCATGAATGAGATGACCGCGACGGTGAAAAGCAACACCGAAACCGCCCATGAAGTGAATACCCTGTCGTCAGATACCAGCAGCGCGGCGATGAAAGGCGGCGACGTAATGAAAGAGATGATGGAGATGATGGGCGAAATTGCTGACAGTTCAAAGCGCATCGCCAACATCACCAGCGTGATCGACGGTATTGCTTTCCAGACCAATATTCTGGCGCTTAACGCGGCGGTTGAAGCAGCGCGGGCGGGCGAGCAGGGCAAGGGGTTTGCAGTGGTGGCAGGTGAAGTCCGCAGCCTGGCGCAGCGTAGCGCCAAAGCCGCCAGTGAGATTAAAATGCTGGTAGAGACCAGCGCCAGCCGGGTCAGTTCCGGCAATCAGCACGCCAGCGCAGCGGGCCGCACCATGCAGGATATCGTCTCGCAGGTGCAGAACGTCACCACGCTGATTGCACAGATCAGTGCGGCCACCGCTGAACAGGCTACGGCGCTGAGCGAAGTCAGTAGCGCGGTAGAAGATCTGGATGACATCACCCACCAGAACGCTGCCCGGGTAGCCGAAAGCGCCGAAGCATCCGGCCGCATGACGCATCAGGCCAACCGCCTGGTGGAAGCGATCAGCGTATTTCGCTAAGAGGCCAGCGCCTGGCTGCTGTCGCGTCCGGCACGCAGCGCGCCAGGTGACTGACCGACAATGCGCTTAAAGGCGCGACTAAAAGCCGCAATTGAGCCGTAGCCGAGATGAAAGGCGACGGCTTCCACCGCCTCACCGTTATTCACAATGCGCTGCACCGCCAGCCGCATCCGCAGCTCGGTCAGATAACGCAGCGGCGTCATGCCGGTGGCGTTAAGAAAGCGCTCGGCAAATACCGAACGTGAGCAGCCCGCCACGCGGGCCAGCCGCGCCACCGTCCAGTTCTCGCCCGGTTCGCGGTGCATGGCGGCAATTGCCTGACTGAGCCGCGGATCGCGCATCGCCTGTACCAGTCCGCTGCTTTTACCGCAGCCATTCTCCACCCAGCCACGCACAATCAGCGCCGCTACCACATCCGCCAGACGCGAAAGGATGCCAGCGAAGCCCGCCTGCCGGGTACGCGACTCGCGTTCCATCGCCTCCAGAATCGGCCGGATCTCCGGGTACTGCGACAGCAGGGTACTCACCAGCATCACATCCGGCATGGTATTAATCAGCGGCTGCATGCCGCCGAGTTCAAACGCCATACAGGCGCTGAACAACAGCACGCTGTGTTCGTCGTCACAGGCATCGGCCGGGGCGGTGATGGCGCAGACGCTGTCGCAGATCGGTTTGCTCGCCATATTGGCGACACACTGACACTCCACCTCTTCGCTGGAGATCAGGCTGTGCGGTTTGCCATGCGGCACTAACAGCGCATCGCCACTGTTAAGCTGAAACACCTCGCCTGAGGCGCTGCGCACCTGCAACGTGCCGCGTCCGACAAAGTGAAACTGTGCCCGTCCTGGCGCGTTATCAAAGCGCAATCCGAACGGGGCGCTGACGGCGATGCGCTGATAGTTAACCCCATACAGCCGCATTCCCATCAGCAGTTCACTGGTCAGGTCTTCATAATGGCTCATACGATTCCAGACGAATTATCAGAAATGACGGTGTAAGCATCATAGATCGTCTTGCGGCTGCCCACTATCATCACACTTACTTTTTTTTGCATCCGGAGAAGCAGCATGAGTCTGACAACCGAAGTGGCTGATGAGGTTTCCTCGCCCGCCCGTCCCGCGTGGGGCGCGGTATTTGCAATGGCGTTTGGCGTATTCAGCCTGATCACCGCCGAATTTTTACCGGTCAGTTTACTGACGCCGATGGCTCAGAGTCTTGGCGTCTCCGAAGGTCAGGCGGGTCAGACCGTAACCATTACTGCACTGGTCGCGCTGTTTACCAGCCTGATCACCGCCAGCATCACCCGACGGATTGACCGCCGCATCGTGATGCTGGTGTTTTCGCTGCTGCTGATTGCTTCAGCGCTGATGGTGGCGCTGGCGGGGAACCTGACGACCATCCTGCTGGCGCGCGTGCTGCTGGGCATGGCGATTGGTGGCTTCTGGACGCTGTCGACCGCGATTACCATGCGGCTGGTGCCGGCCGATCAGGTGCCGCGCGCGCTCTCCATCGTCTTTAGCGGTATCTCGCTGGCGACCATTATCGCCACGCCGCTCGGCAGTTATCTCGGTGGGCTGGTCGGCTGGCGCAACATCTTTATGCTGACCGCCGGACTGGGGGCCGTGGCGCTGTTGTGGCAATTTTTCACCCTGCCCGCGATGCCGGCAGAGAATAAGGCGCGTAGCGGCGGGGTGCTGGATCTGCTGCGGATCGGCGTGATGCGCTGGGGCATGCTGGCCGTCATCATGATGTTTACCGGCCACTTCGCCTTCTTTACCTATCTGCGCCCGTTCCTTGAAGGCGTTGCTCAGCTGAATCTCAATCAGCTATCGCTGGCGCTGCTGGCGTTTGGTGTAGCGAACTTTTTCGGGACTTCGCTGGCTGGCTACCTGGTGACCCGCAGCGTATCGCTGACCCTCAGTGGCATGGCGCTGCTGATGAGCCTCACCGCGCTGCTGCTGGTGAGCTTCGGCGACGTCAGCTGGCTGGTTGGCGTGGGCGTGGCGGTATGGGGCATGGCGTTTGGTTCGATGCCAACCGGCTGGTCAACCTGGATTTCGCGCGCGGTACCGGATGATGCCGAATCAGGCGGGGGTTTACTGGTGGCGACTATCCAGCTGGCGATCACCGTCGGTGCCGCAGCGGGGGGCTGGATGTTTGACCTGCGCGGTGCGGGTGGCGTATTCCTCGCCAGCGGGGTACTGATGCTGCTGGCGGCGCTGACTATCTTCAGCCGGGTGCGACATCACGGTTAATCGATCAAAGGCAGCCATTTGTGCTGCCTTTTTTATTGACTGTGGATTATTAACCTTTTGAGCAATAACTGTGCGAAATGTGCTTTTCATCATCAGTTTTATTGAAAGAGATAAGCAAAAGTCTCCGCTTTTTACTGATCAAGATTCGGCCTAGTATATCTATCAACAAGGCAACACGCCTTACCTGATAAAACTTAATCGAGGAATTGACCATGAAATCTATCAAAACTTTTGCAGCAGTTATCGCGCTTTCTGTTCTGCCATTCGCCAGCTTTGCCCAGTCTGTGACCGCTGTCGACTCTACGCTGGACGGCGCTGAAGCGAAAATCGCTGCTCAGGCGCAGGAACACGGTGCTTCATATAAAATCACCGAAGCCTACACCAACAACGGCGTTCACATGACCGCTGAGCTGCTGAAATAAGCTGCGCATTCTCCGCTTGTGCTGACAGGACGCCCCCGGGCGTCCTGGCGGCGTTGGTTGCTGACCAATAATAATCCTGTCACTTTCCCACCGAAATAATTATTATTCTCAAAAACATTCTCATCTGATCGCGGGTCAGATGCTTTCTGGTTGCAATGTCGGGCTTTCTTTTCACCGTGTCTGCGGTGGATTTACTATGGAGAAGTTATGAAAGCGATAATCAATACGCGCTGGGCGCTGCGTCCTCTGATGCTGGCGACAGCACTGTTTTCTGCGTCAGGCTTACTGGCGGTGCAGGCAGATGAACTCAACCAGCCGATCGGCAAAGGCGTGTACGAACTGGCCTTCAGCCCGAAAGATAACGCGGTTTTTGTCGCCACGTCACAGAACAGCAACGGAAACGGTGGCACGGTTTTCCGTCTCGATCCCACCACGCTGGCGGTGCAGCAGTCGATTAACAGTGACCTGAAAGCGTTTGGCGCAGCGATCAACCCGCAGACTAACGTGCTTTACGTCGGCAATACCGTTGAGGGTTCACTGACCGCCATTGACGCCAGCAGCGGCAAAGTGCTCAACAGCCTGCTACTCGATGGCCGCAAGCGCAGTGAAACGGTACGTCCGCTGCAGCCGCGTCAGGTGGCAGTCGATGTGAAAACCAATCGCGTTTATGTTACCGGTCTGGGACCGCAGAGCGTGGTCTGGGTGGTGGATGGCAGCACGCTGCAACTGATCAGTACCGTGCCGAATACCGGCAAAATGGCGACCGGGCTGGCGGTAGATTCAGCGGCGCAGAAAGTTTACGTCACCAATGGCGACGGTGAGCTGGTTACCCTCAACGCCCGCACTAATGCGATTGAGAAGAAGCAGAAGATCGACGGCGATAAAGAGCACTTTTTCCTCAACATTGCGCTGGATACGCGCGGTCAGCGTGCCTTCCTCAGCGATTCGAAGCAGGCTCAGGTGCTGGTGGTCGATTTGCGCACTCAGCAGGTGATCCAGCGAATTGACGTGCCGGAATCACTGGCGGTGCTGTTCAATCAGGATCGCAATGAGCTGTATGTTACTCACCGTAAAGCGGGCGAAGTCAGCATCATTGACGCCAGCAACTACCGCGTGAAACGGAGCGTGAAAACCCCAGGTCTGCCGAACAGCCTCGCTTTGTCCGCCGACGGTAATACGCTCTATGTCAGCGTCAAGCAACCGGGTTCGCGTAAAGCGCCGCCAAAAGATCCCGACAGCGTCATGCGTATTGCCTTGTAAAAGGTGATTGCCACTTACCGGCGCGGGGGCGTACTTTCACCTCCAGCCTCTGTAAATAATAAAGCCACTCATCAGAGTGGCTTTATTATTTTCAAAGCCGGTTTGCGGTCTGGGAGATCCTTTTGCCCTGGTCGCTCGCGAGACACTTGTCTTTATAGCTTATTCGCTATAAGGATGTTGCGATGTGGGATGTGAATACAACCAGATGTGAATACAACTAATAGATTTGATGAGTGGTTTAAGACTCAGACCGAGGAACTGAAGAGGGTATGCTTGCAGCGAGGGTTATCCTGTCTGAGTATGGGCCGCAGTTAGGGAGGCCGTTTGCTGATACCGTAGACGACTCTGATTTTCCGAATATGAAAGAACTAAGAGTGCAGCATCAAGGCAAACCGATACGAACCTTCTTTGCTTTTGACCCTTCTCGCCGCGGCATTGTGTTGTGTGCAGGCGATAAAACCGGGGTTAAGGAAAATAAATTCTATAAAGACATGATCAAACTGGCAGATGCTGAATTCTGTAAGTACCTGAATGGAGCGGATAATGGCTAATTTAAAAGAGCTGATGGCAAAACAAAGCTCGGAAAGTCGCGAGCGCATTGCCGAAAAAGTTGATGCAATGCGGCAGGTTGTCGCGCTAAACATGTTGCGGGAAGAACTCAACCTTTCACAGACAGAGATGGCACACGCAATGGGGGTGAAACAGCCAACTATCGCCAGAATGGAACAGGCTGATAACGATCCCCGCCTTTCTACGCTGAAGCGTTATGTTACCGCTCTGGGAGGCGAGATAAGTATCGATGTCAAATTGCCGACAGGCAAAAGAATAGCGTTTGATCTGTGATTAAAAAAAAGAAGCCACATTATTGCGGCTTCTCTCTTTCCAGCCCGTTATACCTCTTCTGACGCTTCGCGCATCATCTCATCGTGCGGGATATCATCCAGAATCTGCTCAAAGCTGCGCAGACGTTTGTAGATCGACATCAGTTCAACCAGCGTTGACCATGAAGCGATCAGGTACTGGAATGAACCACGTACCTGGTCAAATACGTTTGTAATCTGGTTCAGCAGGCCCAGCGTGATGGTGCCGGCCACAATCGACGGAAACAGCAGGAACAGGCCAAACACATTATCCACCTGCAGATAGAGAATGCGGGTGATGTTGAAGTAGAGATAGTGAAAGTAGAGACGGAAGTAGTTGAACCGTACCCGACCGAACAGCTCCTGCACCGTCTGTGGCCGGGCGCGGTCAGCATTATCCTCGCCATACACCAGCTCTTTACGGTAAGCCGCTTCCACCCGCTGATTACGAAACTCCAGGCCGGGTAATTTAATGCCGACTATCGCCAGTAAACCGGTGCCGAATACCGACCACAGCACGGCGGCAATCACCAGCGCATACGGAATATTGCCAAGGAACGGCACATCTTTGACATGGTGCGACAGCGCCACCAGCACCGGCAAAAAGGCCACTAAAGTCATGATCGCCTGAATAAAACTGACGCCCCAGTCTTCCAGCGTAGAGGCAAACCGCATGGTGTCTTCCTGCACACGCTGCGCGGCGCCTTCGACATGACGCAGTCGCTGCCAGTTATGCATATAGTAGTTGTTCATGGCGGTACGCCAGCGGAAAACCCAGTGGCTGATAAAGAACGAATTGAGCACGCCAATCACTACCGCGATCAACGCAATGCCGAGAAAAGCACGCACTTCGTGATAAAACTCAACGATCTGCACCGATCCTGCTTTCGTCAGCGCCTTCTGAATTAAGTCGTAAAACGGACCATACCAGGCGTTGACCGCCACGCCGACCTGCACACCAAACCAGGTGACAAAAATAATCAGCGCCGATCCCCAGACTGACCAGCGCTGCCACGGATGATTGTCAATCAGCCGCCAGGCGAGGGCAAAAACGGCCACCATTATCCAGTAGTAGAGATAAAACCACAGCTGGCTGGCGGCAATAAACCGCGCGGCACTGGTGGGTAATGGCTGTTTCATCGCTGCGTCGAGGGTGGGCCACATGCCGGGCAGATGCGCGGCAAAGCCAAACCAGGCAAAAATCGCTAATAAGCTCCAGAGGGCCGCTGAGCTGAAAAACAGCGCTGGCCGCGGGAAAAAAGACTTAAACATAGGCACTCCGCTGTTGTGTGTTGCCTGTTATAACGTTTTGCCTGCCTGATGTCTGTAGTCTGTTGTTTCTGCTGATGACAGCCGGGGTGGATGTTAATGAAATTGTGCGGTTTTGTTTCCGGGAACTAAATCTTTATCGACAGTGGTGTTACACTAGCGCGCATTGTTACCGGTAACAATGAAGCTGTAACCCTTAATCCGCTAATAAAAATCATAACAACGCAACCATTTACCCTTTCATACCGCCGACTGGCGGGAATGAGGCAATGTCATGTCAGAACAAAAAAAGGGTCATTCACGCAGGGATTTTTTGCTGAAGACTATCACCCTGGCGCCAGCAATGGCGGTAGGCAGTACGGCGATGGGCGCACTGTCGCTGCCGCTGGCGGCACAGGCGGCTGAGACCCCGGCCGCGCCCCAGCAGGCGCGTGACTACCAGCCCGCCTGGTTCACCGCCGAAGAGTTCGCGTTTATCTCCGCCGCGGTTGCACGCCTGATCCCGCGCGATGAGCGCGGCCCTGGCGCGCTGGAAGCCGGCGTGCCGGAGTTCATTGATCGCCAGATGAATACCCCATATGCCACCGGCTCTAACTGGTATATGCAGGGACCGTTTAATCCCGACCTGCCAAAAGAGCTGGGCTATCAGCTGCCGCTGGTGCCGCAGCAGATTTACCGCCTGGGCATTGCCGATGCCGATGGCTACAGCAAACAGCAGCATGGCAAGGTGTTTGCGCAGCTGAGCGGCGAGCAGCAGGATGCTTTACTGCAGGCGATGGAGAGTGGCAACGCTGAATTCAGCCAGTTGCCGGCCAAAACCTTCTTTGCGTTTCTGCTGCAAAACACCCGCGAAGGCTTCTTCAGCGATCCTATCCACGGCGGTAATCAGGGAATGGTGGGCTGGAAGCTGATCAACTTCCCTGGCGCACGCGCCGACTTTATGGACTGGGTAGAGCGCGGCGAACGTTATCCGTTCCCGTCAGTGTCGATTCGCGGGGAGAGAGCGTAAGCATGGCAAACGAAATGAAAAAAGTGGATGCGGTGATCGTCGGTTTCGGCTGGGCAGGCGCGATCATGGCGAAAGAGTTGACCGAAGCGGGTCTCAACGTGCTGGCGCTGGAACGCGGACCGCATCGCGATACCTATCCTGACGGCTCTTACCCGCAGTCAATTGATGAGCTGACCTACAACGTCCGCAAAAAACTGTTCCAGGATCTCTCTAAAAGCACCGTCACCATTCGTCATGATGCTTCGCAGACCGCGGTACCTTATCGCCAGCTGGCCGCGTTTCTGCCGGGCACCGGCACCGGCGGCGCGGGTCTGCACTGGTCTGGCGTCCATTTCCGCGTCGATCCGATTGAACTGCGGATGCGCAGCCATTACGAAGAGCGTTACGGCAAGAACTTCATTCCGCAGGGCATGACGATTCAGGACTTTGGCGTCAGCTATGACGAACTGGAGCCGTTCTTCGACAAGGCGGAAAAGGTGTTTGGTACCTCAGGCAGCGCCTGGAGCATCAAAGGTCAGGTGGTGGGGAAAGACAAGGGCGGTAACCCGTTTGCGCCCGATCGTTCAGATAACTTCCCGCTGCCCGCGCAGAAGCGCACTTATTCAGCGCAGCTGTTCGCCCAGGCAGCAGAGTCGGTGGGCTATCACCCTTACGATCTGCCGTCCGCTAACACCTCCGGCCCGTACACTAATCCCTACGGCGCACAGATGGGCCCGTGCAACTTCTGCGGTTTCTGCAGTGGTTATGCCTGCTACATGTACTCCAAGGCGTCGCCAAACGTCAATATTCTGCCTGCGCTGCGTCAGGAACCGAAGTTTGAGCTGCGCAACAACGCCTACGTGCTGCGGGTTAACCTCAGCGATGACAAAAAGCGCGCCACCGGCGTGACCTATGTTGATGGTCAGGGCCGCGAGCAGATTCAGCCTGCAGATCTGGTGATTCTCTCCGCCTTCCAGTTCCACAACGTGCACCTGATGCTGCTGTCGGGCATTGGCAAACCTTACAACCCGATCACCAACGAAGGCACCGTCGGCCGTAACTTCGCCTATCAGAACCTCTCGACGCTGAAGGCGCTGTTCGACAAAAACACCACCACCAACCCATTTATCGGTGCGGGTGGCGCGGGCGTCGGGATTGATGATTTCAATGCCGATAACTTCGATCACGGTCCGCACGGCTTTGTCGGGGGATCGCCATTCTGGGTTAACCAGGCGGGCACCAAACCGATCTCTGGCCTGCCGGTGCCGGCGGGTACGCCAAACTGGGGCAGCCAGTGGAAAGCCGCAGTGGCCGACACCTATACCCATCACCTGTCGATGGATGCCCACGGTGCGCACCAGTCCTATCGCGCTAACTACCTTGATCTCGATCCGAACTACAAAGATGCCTACGGCCAGCCTCTGCTGCGTATGACCTTTGACTGGCAGGAGAACGACATCAAAATGGCGCAGTTCATGGTCGGCAAGATGCATAAAATCGCCGAAGCCATGAACCCGAAAATGATCATTGGCGGCGCGAAAAAGCCGGGCAGCCATTTCGATTCGACCGTTTATCAGACCACCCACATCAGTGGTGGGGCGATCATGGGCGACGATCCGAAAACCAGCGCGGTAAACCGCTATCTGCAGAGCTGGGATGTGCCGAATGTGTTTGTGCCAGGCGCTTCCGCCTTCCCGCAGGGACTGGGCTACAACCCGACCGGCATGGTGGCGGCGCTGACGTACTGGTCAGCTAAAGCGATTCGTGAGCAGTACCTGAAGAACCCAGGTCCACTGGTGCAGGCATAAGGAACATGGCGATGAAAAATGGCATTCTGGCCCTGATTTTGGGCACCCTGACCTTCGCCGCGCTGGCGGACGACAACCGTGACGAGCTGGTGAAACGGGGCGAGTATCTGGCGCGGGCCGGTGACTGTGTTGCCTGTCACACCGCGAAAGACGGCGCGGCGTTTGCTGGCGGCCTGCCGATGGCTACGCCGATTGGCACCATCTATTCCACCAACATCACGCCCGATCCGGCAACCGGCATTGGCGACTACAGCTACGACGACTTCCAGAAGGCGGTTCGTCATGGCGTGGCGAAAAATGGCGATACGCTCTATCCGGCGATGCCGTTTCCCTCTTACGCGGTGGTCAGCGATGAGGACATGAAGGCGCTTTATGCTTACTTCATGCACGGCGTGGCGGCGGTGAAGCAACCGAATAAAGAGAGCGACATTCCGTGGCCGCTGTCGATGCGCTGGCCGCTGGCGATCTGGCGTACGGTGTTTGCTCCTGAGGTTAAGGCGTTCCAGCCTGCCGCACAGGAAGATCCGGTGCTGGCGCGCGGCCGCTACCTGGTGGAAGGTCTGGGCCACTGTGGCGCCTGCCACACGCCGCGCAGCGTCACCATGCAGGAGAAGGCGCTGACCAACCAGGAAGGCAGTGACTATCTGGCTGGCAGCAGCGCGCCGATTGATGGCTGGACCGCCAGCAACCTGCGCGGCGATAACCGCGATGGGCTGGGCCGCTGGAGTGAAGACGATCTGCGACAGTTCCTGCGCTATGGCCGCAACGATCAGACCGCCGCATTTGGTGGCATGACCGAGGTGGTTGAGCACAGTCTGCAGCATCTGAGCGACGCCGATATCACCGCCATTGCGCGTTATCTGAAGTCGCTCGGCGCGAAAGATCCGCATCAGACGGTGTTCAGCGTCGATGACGCCACCGCCAAAGCGTTGTGGAAAGGTGACGACAGTGCGACCGGCGCAGCCACCTATGTTGACAGCTGTGCCGCCTGCCATAAAACCGACGGCAGTGGCTATCAGCGCTTCTTCCCGGCGCTGCGTGGCAACCCGGTGGTGCAGGCCGATGATCCGACCTCGCTGATCCATATCGTGCTGGTGGGCGGACAGTTGCCTGGCGTACAGGGCGCGCCGTCGACCATCACCATGCCGGCGTTTGGCTGGCGTCTGAACGATCAGCAGGTTGCCGATGTGGTCAACTTCGTGCGTAACAGCTGGGGCAACAAGGCGTCTGAACCGGTCAGCGCGAAGCAGGTCGCTGCGCTGCGTAAAGATGAGAAAGATCGGCTGGGCAGCGCCGATATCCGGGTGCTGGAAGGTCAGTAATCTGTCATAAAGCGGGCCGGTCCCCTGGCGGTGCCGGCCGCTTCTTTTCTGCTAAATATTCTCCAGATCGATGCCGCGGGTTTTCGGCCCGTAAAAGCCCACCGACAGCATCACGATCACCATGCTCAGGACGATAAAGGCGATCACGCCTGGCGTACCGGCGTACTGCAAAATTACCCCGATCAGAATACTGCTGAATACCGTAGAGAGACGGCTGAACGAATAGCAGAAGCCCACGGCGCGGGCGCGAATATGGGTCGGGAAAATCTCGGTCTGATAGGCGTGATAGCTGAAGGTCAGCCAGGCGTTAGACCAGGTGATCAGGAAACCACAGGCGATCAACAACAGCGGATTGGTCTGGAAGGCGAACAGCGTACCGAACACCACGGTCATCAGCGACGACAGAACGATCTGCCATTTATTCTCCAGCTTATCCGCGTAGCGGCTACAGATCAGCGAACCAAGCGGGTAGGCCAGGGTGATAAAAAAGGCATACAGCAAACTGTGGGTCACCGTGGTGCCGCTGCCCGACAGCAGCGCAGGCAGCCAGTTACCGAAACCAAAAAAGCCGATCGCCTGGAAGAAGTTCATTACCACCAGCATCAGGGTGCGCTGGCGCCAGGCCGGTGACCAGATCTCCCGGAAACTGCCCCGTTTTGGCAACTGTGCAGCGGCGTCATCGGGGGGAAAGGGTGCGCCAGGCGTCAGGCCGCAGCGTTGTTCCATGGTGGATAACACCTGATGTGCCTGCTGATGACGGCCCTGCTGCGCCAGCCAGCGCGCCGATTCGGGCAGGTTCTTACGGATAAACCAGATCACCAGCGAACAGACGGCACCGGCGATTACCACCCAGCGCCAGCCTTCAAGGTTCAGCAGCGTTTGTGGCACCAGCCACCACGACATCAGGGCCACGCTGGGCACCGACAGAAACTGCACAAAAAAGGAGAAGGCGAACGCCCGGCTGCGGAGGTGGCTGGGAACCCACTCCGACAGATAGGTATCGATAGTCACCAGTTCGACCCCGAGGCCAATACCGACCAGCAGGCGAAACAGGATAATCATCTCCGCGCTCTGCTGAAACGCCATCAGCAGTGAAAACAGGCCGTACCACAGCAGCGCGCACATAAAGGTCAGACGGCGGCCAAACCGGTCGGCATAAGGGGCCAGCAGGCTGGCACCAATAAACAGACCAAGAAAGGTGGCGGAAGCAAACGCCGCCTGATCGGAAAACCCGAACACGCCAGCGCCGCCGGTGTGAAACAGTCCGGCCGCCAGCAGGCCGGAGCTGATATAGCCGGTTTCAAACAGATCGTAGAGTTCGAAAAAGCCGCCCAGCGCCAGCAGCGTGATAAACCGCCATAATCCGGCGGAGGAGGGCAGCGCATCAATGCGGCCGGCTAAGCTGGAACGGGCAGCCGCTGCGGTGGCAATCGGCGTAATCCCGGTGGTACAGGTGGTTGTCATGTCAGGCTAAACCTCGGGCAGTGTTTGCAGGTGTCGCAGGGCTGATGCTTATTAAAATAGTTAACCCTTAGCACGCGAAGAAATAGCAGAATAATCAATTCGCCTGCGGTTGCCGAGAGGGATGATGGTGAGTTTTTAGCAACGTACGTTGCACTTTTCGCCGTCCGTGGCGTTGTGCCTTACGGCAGATGCGGCCAGACGCCCGGACCGATCGGCAGTCCCAGCCAGTACCACACCACCAGCAGCGCTATCCAGCTGATAAAAAACACCAGCGGGTAGGGAAAGATCAACACGTAATAGGTGCCGAGCTGCGCATCTTTCTGGTATCGCTGCAAAAAGGCGAGAAACAGCGGCAGGAACGGCGACATCGGCGCCAGCGGCAGCACCGCTGAATCAGCAATACGGAAAATCATCTGCGCAAAGGCGGGATGAAAGCCGAGCAGCATAAACATCGGCACAAACACCGGGGCCAGAATTGACCAGATCGCCGAGCCGCTGGCGATAAACATACAGAGAAACGCCGACAGGAACATCAGTCCGAGAAACGCCGGCGCGCCGCTGATACCCGCGCTTTCCAGCACATCTGTCAGGCCAATCGCCATAAACTTGCCCATGTTGCTCCAGTTAAAGAACGCCACGAACTGCGACAGCGGAAACACCATCACGATAAAGCCCGCCATCCCTTTCATCGGATCAACCAGCAGCTGCGGAATATCGTCCGGGCGGCGGATCTGGCGGGTGACCACGCCGTAGGCAATCGCCACCACAAAGAAGAACAGGATGATGATCGGTACGATACCCTGAATAAACGGCGAGGGAATGATGGCCCCGCTGGTGGGATTACGCAGCGGGGCATTCTCCGGCACCACCAGCAGTGCCATCAGGGCGATAAACAGCAGCGCAGCAATCCCGGCGGCCCGCAGGCCACGGTTCTCCAGCGGCGTGAGCGGGGCCAGCCTTTCACCGTTGCCCTGCCACTGTGGCAGGCGCGGCTCGACAAATTTATCGGTCAGCAGCGCCCCGACAAAGGTCAGGACAATCACCGAGGTCGCCATAAAAAACCAGTTATCGATGACGCTGACGTGCACCGTATCGCTGACCGCTTTGGCCGCTTCGGTACTGATGCCGGAGAGCAGCACGTCAGTGGTGACGATCAGCAGATTGGCAGTAAAACCCGACGCCACCCCAGCAATCGCCGCCAGCAGTCCCGCTACCGGGTGACGGCCGACTGCCAGGAAGATCAGCGCACCGAGCGGCGGCATCACCACCAGCGCCGCATCCGACGAGATATGGCTGAAGAAGGCAATAAACAGCACCATGTAACTGGCGTAGCGACGGCTGACGCGCGACGCCATCTTCACCATCAGCGACTGCAACAGGCCGACTTTTTCCGACAGACCTGCCCCAATCACCAGCGCCAGAATCGATCCCAGCGGAGTAAAGCTGCTGAAGTTCTTGATGATATTCGGCAGGATCCACTGAATACCGGCGACGCTCAGCAGGTTATTTACCCGCACCATTTCGCCGTTGCTGGGATTTTTTACCGCCAGATCCAGCGCACTGATAATGGCGGTGGCCACCATCAGCACCACAATCAAATAGACAAACAGTAAAAACGGATTGGGGACTTTATTTCCCACCCGCTCAACCCAGCTAAAAAGTCGTCCAGGGCTGCGGTTCTCTGATGTTGCTTCCATAGTTTCTGGTCTCGTCTTGTGTCCCGTCATCCACGGCAGCGCGCGCGATACCGGACGTTGAGTAAGGCGTCCGGCAATACATTCACCTGCGGCACGGCGGAATCAGAGAAGGTGTTTGCAATAATATTTTTTATAGCGGTCCGCGCCGGTGACGCGGCCGTTGGCTCATTCGGCCAGTTTTGTTGGTGTGATCCCGGCAGGGATCGGGCAGTGATAAGGTTGTGTGGCGCGGACCCGGTTGAACTCGGCCTGACAGCGGGCCAGCGCCGCCGGATCCTGCAACAGCGTGACGACGGTGGCGGCCATCACTTTGCCCGCCAGCAGCATCCCCTTGTGCCCAATGCTGGTGCGACCCTGCGCCACCAGCTGCCAGGTATGCAGCGGCGTACCGAAGGTGAAGCAGGGCGCAAAGCACTGTGCGGTCGGTGTCACCCAGCTGACATCCCCGACATCAGTCGAGCCATACAGCAGTTCACGGGTCACTGCATAGGGCGCTACCTGATCCATAAACAGCTTGTCACCCAGTTGCTCAACCCAGGCCTGGCCTGCTTCTCCGCCGGTACGGGCTGCGTTGAGCCGCGCATTGCGCAGATCGTCAGCGGTCAGGGTGGCGCGTATCTCTGCTGCGAACGCCCGCTCCTCGTCGCGGTAAGCGGGCAGACCAAACTGATGCAAATAACGCTCCATCACCGCTTCCAGCGCGCGATTAGGCACATAGTCGGAGCAGGCTTTATCAAAACGCACCGTCAGAGTGGTGTCGGTCATCAGCGCGGCCCCGCGGGCGACATTGATTACCCGCTGATAGATATCCTGCGCCTGCTGCAGTTCCGGCGCGCGGATCAGGTAGAGCACTTCCGCGTCGGCCTGCACCACGTTCGGCGAGACGCCGCCGCTGTTGGTGACCGCATAGTGCAGCCGCGCTTCCTGCACGATGTGCTCACGCAGAAAGTTGGCGCCGGTGTTCATCAGGGTGACCGCATCCAGCGCGCTGCGACCGAGGTGCGGTGAGTTAGCAGCGTGCGCCGCCACCCCTTTGAAGCTGAACGCCGCCTGGATATTGGCGAGGGTGCGCAGGTTAAACATCCCGCTGAAGCCTTCGGGATGCCAGGTCACCGCAGCATCGACATCATCAAACAGCCCTTCACGCACCATAAAGGTTTTGCCGGAGCCGCCTTCTTCGCCGGGACAGCCGTAAAACCGTACCGTTCCGCCAGTGGCATGCTGCTGCATCCAGGCTTTTACCGCGCTGGCCGCCGCCACGCCAGCGGTGCCGAGCAGGTTATGGCCGCAGCCGTGGCCGTTGCCGTTGGCCTCCAGCGGTTGCGGTCGGGCACATCCGGCCTGCTGGCTCAGACCCGCCAGCGCATCAAACTCCCCGAGGATGGCGATCACCGGTTTACCGCTGCCGAAGCTGGCGATAAAGGCGGTATCAAGGCCGCCGACGCCGCGCGCCACGGTGAAGCCCTCATCTGCCAGCGCATCGGCCAGCAGGGCGGACGAGCGGGTTTCGGCAAAGCGGGTTTCCGGTGTGTCCCAGATGGCATCGCTGAGGGCGCTGAAGCGTGCCTGATGGCGGTCGATATAATCAGCAATGAAGGCTTCCATCATCGGCCACCGCCAAACTGCGCCTGATTCAGCGCCAGGGTTGCCAGCAGGGTGATCGCCACGGGCATCAACTGCTCATCAAAGTCGAACTTCGCGTTGTGGTGTCCCGCCGCCAGATCGCAGCCGAAAATGGCGTACGAGGCCTGACCGCCGTGCTGCTTGACCCGCTCCATCATGTAGGTGGCATCTTCCGAACCGGCCGCCTGGGCTTTGCGATCGACCACCGAATCGAAAATCCCGAGCGCATCTGCCTGCTGGTGGATGAAGTCCACCCACGGCTGGGTCGGCGTGGAGCTGCGGGCAGCCCCCATCAGCTGCACCTGATGTTCAACGCCATACATCGCCGCCGCGCCGGCAATGACCCGCAGCGCCTGCTGGTAAATGTCATCGTTAACCTGATTGGTAATGCCGCGGGTTTCGACTTTCAGCAGCGCACAGTCAGGTACCACGTTACGACCGGTACCGGCCTGCAATACGCCAACGTTAACCCTGGCCACCCCGCCGCTGTGCTGGGTAAGACCGTGCAGCGCCAGCGTGGCCTGGGCCGCCGCCAGCAGGGCATTGCGACCCTCTTCCGGGCGGCCACCGGCATGCGCGCCGACGCCGGTAAAATTGACGTCGAGCTTGGTGGTGGCGAGGAAGCTGTCGCTGCCGCACACCAGTTCACCCGCCGGCACGCCGGTGCCGAGGTGAATGGCAGTAAACAGATCCACATCATCCACCACGCCTGCCGTCACCATCGCTTTGGCGCCGCGCACACCCTCTTCGGCCGGCTGGAAAATTAATTTAATCGTGCCGCTCAGCTGATCTTTCATCGCCATTAATACCGACGCCAGGCCGAGGCCGATGGTGGTGTGACCGTCATGACCGCAGGCGTGCATCATGCCGGGATTGCAGGAGGCGAAGCCTTCACGCTGTGGCAGGTGATCTGCGGCCTGGCTCTCGTTGAGATCGAGTGCGTCCATATCTACCCGAAAGCCGATAACCGGACCGGGACGGCCGGTATCCAGCGTCGCCACGATGCCGCAAAATCCGCCGGAGAAGTGGCTAATCCACTGCGGTAAAGCCCCCTGTTGCAGCGCCCGGGTTTCCTGCTGCTTCAGCACGTCTTCGCTGGGTAAGCCCATGCGCGCGTCGGCATCGATCACCTCACGGCCCAGTTGCAGTTGATAACCCAGCTTGTGCAGTTCGTCGGCCACCCGGGTGGCGGTGCGGAACTCGACCCAGCCAGATTCGGCATAATGGTGGAACTCCCGTCGCCAGCTTTTTAACTGCGCCAGCCGGGCACTGATATGGTCGGAAAGAGTATTCATCGGCACGATCCTTACTGTTGGTTTTTTACGCACTGTCTCGAATCTACACAATGGTAATAACCGGCATAAGATGCGAATATCTTGTGACTGATAAACAACGGTTATCACAAAATCTATGTCTGCCAACCTCAAGCTTCACCAGCTGCGCGCCTTTGTCGATGTGGCGCGTCAGGGCAGTATCCGCGCGGCGAGCCGTCTTTCCGGGCTTTCTCAGCCAGCATTAACCAAAGCGATCCAGGAGCTGGAGCGTGAACTTGGCGCGCGGCTGTTTATCCGCCGTCAGCAGGGCGTGGTCTTAACCGATATCGGTGATAACTTTTTTCGTCATGCCAGTCTGGTACTGGCCGAGCTGCGGGTGGCGCAGGAGGATATTCAGCAGCGGCTGGGGCTGGGTGGCGGTCAGGTGAACATTGGCGTTGGCGGCAGCGTGGCACGCACCATCATGCCGCAGGTGATTAACCAGTTTCATCGCGAATACCCGCTGGTGAAGGTGCGCATCGTTGAAGGGCAACTGGTGTCGATGGTGCATGAACTGCGGCAGGGCGCGCTCGATTTCACCATCAATACTTACGATCAAAGCCACCTCGATCAGGAGCTGATGTATGAGCGAATGATGGAGCGTGAGTACAAAGTGGTGGTGCGTAAGGGTCATCCGCTGGAAAAAGCCCGGTCGCTGGCGGCGTTGCAGCAGGCTGACTGGACCATGCCGACGCCCAAAGGCAGTTACTACCGCCTGCTGCACGATCTGTTCGACGAACGCGGCATGGCACCGAAAATCGTGGTGACCTGCGAGACCTTTATGGCCTGTACCAGCCTGGTGGCGCAAAGCGATTTCATCAGTATTTTATCGGTGGATGTGATCGACGATCCGATTCTCGGCCGGTCACTGGTGGCACTGACGCTGGATGAGCCGCTGCCCAAAGCGATCTTCTATCTGATTCAGCGTAAGGACACCGCGCTGACCCCGATGAGCAGTTATATGGCGCAGTTATTTCGCCGTTATTGCCAGCGCTGACCGGCAGCGTTCTTTCATCGTCTACACTTGGTGTATTCGCGTAAACGTGAGTTCAACCCACAATCGGAGGTGACGATGCAAGTCTGTCCATATCTGTTTCTCTATGGTCGCTGTGAAGAGGCAATTGAGTTTTACCTGCAGGCCACAGGCGGGAAACTGCTGGAGAAAATGACCTTTGGCGACATGCCAGAGCAGGGCGAGCAGGTAGGCGATCAATCTGCGCCGCCACAGCCGCCGGAAAAAATCATGCACGCACATCTGCGCATCGGTCAGGGAGAATTGATGCTGAGCGACGGAAACACGCAGAAGCCGCCTGCGTCCGATCATGCCGGTTACGCGGTCAGCCTCGCCACTACTGACGCGGAACAGGGTAAAGCCTGGTTTGAGAAACTGTCAGTGGGCGGTAACGTGACGACCCCGTGGCAGGAGACGTTCTGGTCGAATGGCTTTGCGATGTTTATCGATAAGTTCGGCATTCCATGGCGCATCAACGTGGTGAAACCGCAGGAATAATGGTGTGGTTTAGCCGATCGGCGCCGGCAACAGCGGCGCCGTTTTCAGCTCACAGTCACAACGGCCAGCTTTGCAGCCAGCCGCGTGCTCATCAGAAGTTGTAACCCGCCACCAGGTAGTAACCCCAGCCGGTCGATTTCACTTCAAACGGACCGTTGCCGAAGTTCAGCTCCTGCCCATCCGCCCACTGACCGCCATTGTGGAAGTAACGCGCCACGGCAGAGAAGTGCCAGTGATCGTAACCCAGTGACAGAATGTGGCTGGAGGCGATGGAGTTGCTGGTGCGCGACGACCCGCCTTTCTCGTTGAGATCGGAGCCCCAGTCAAAGTTGGTGAAGCCCACATAGCCAAGATTACCGCCCCACAGCGTGGTGATCGGCACGAAATATTTCACCTTGAAGCGATAGCCATCCCAGCTGTTTTCATTCGCGGCGCCGTAGTTTTCCCACTGGTATTTGGCATAGACGTTCAGTGACAGGCCGACATCGCTGTGGGTATCGATATCGGTACCCAGGCCCATATACCAGGTGTTCTGGCGGTTATCGCTGTTGCGGCCCATGTCGTAGATGTAATTGTTGGCGAAGTACCACTCTTTGAACGGACCAAACGCCAGACTGGTGCCGGTCAGTTTGTCGATTGAGAAGCGCGGTTCAATCTCCATAAACATCGGGGAACCGTGGTCAAAAATCCCGTTGGCGTTGCTGTTACCTACGCCGAAGAAGTTGGTCAGATCGAGATAACCGTAAAAATCGAACCAGTCTTTTTTGGCAAACGCTTCATATTCCAGATAAACGTCGTTGTTGAACTGTGGTCCAAAGCGCGTGTGGTAGCTGCCCACCACGTTTACGCTCTGATGCCACCAGTCGGACAGGTATTGCGGATCGCTATCAGCGGCTTGCGCAACACCTGTCCAGGAACATGCCAGCACGGCACCTGCTATCAACGTTTTGAATTTCATTATCATTAACCACATGCTTTTGACCGCTGCACAGCAGGCGCAGTCAGAGAGAAGTCGATCCCTGGGTGGGGAGTGAGTTAGTCAGGACAAAACAGCCGGTTTTCAGCTCGCGTAGCGTGCCTGCAACACAGCGATAGAAAATAGATTTTGCTCACGTTTGTCAAAAAGTGTTGCATTACAATTCAGTGAAAATGTGACGTGCTTCACAATAATGGCGATGATCGAACGGAACCAGGCAACCGTTTACGTTGTCTGGTTCGTGATCAAATGGGCGGGATCAGGGAAAAGTGACGCGGACCTGCAAACCACAAATAGCACCCTGTGGCGTCAGACAATTGGAGAGGGCGACCTGAATCTGATGCTTCTGCGCGACGCTGCGCACAATCGATAAGCCGAGGCCGCTGCCCTGCGCTTTAACGTCAGGCGAACGGGTGAAACGGTCAAAGGCGCGTTCAATAAATGCCTCCGGCATTCCCGGTCCGTTATCGACGATATCGACCACCGTCCGGCCCGCGACCCGATGCAGCAGAACATCCACCAGGCTCCCCTCCGGGGTGTGCAACATGGCGTTACCAATCAGGTTATCAAACAGGCTGCGCAGCTCAGATCGGCTGGCCTGCAGACGATACTGGGTCGAGCCATTAAAGCCGATATCGATGCCGCGTTTATCCGCTACTACCATTAGCTGCTCGATGCTCTCTTTCAGCAGATCTTCCAGTTCAATCTGCTCAATGCTGGCGACCACGCTTTGATCTTCCTGACGAGACACATTCAGCAACTGGGTCACCAGATGGCGGGTGCGCGTCACGCCTGCTTCGAGCTGACTGAACTGCCGGCTGGCCTCGCCAGGCTGAATATGCTGCCGCAGGTTCTCCAGCTGCAACGTGACAGCGGTGACCGGCGTACGCAGTTCGTGGGCGGCATCTTCCAGGAACTGCCGCTGGGATGACCAGGCTTCACGCAGCTTGTTCAGCAACGAGTTATACGCGGCGACCAGCGGCAGGATCTCATCCGGCAGCCCTTCGGGTGAGACATTGTGCGGATGATGCGTCTCCTGCGCTGCAATCTGCCGCGAGGCGACCTGCAGATCGCGAGTGATCTTGCGGACCACCAGCCAGATCACCAGCAGCGACAGCGGCATCATCAGGATCAACGGAATGATCGCCGACAGCGCCCGTTTTACCATCAGCGCTTTCATGTAGCTGAGGTTGTGCATCACCTGAATAGTCTTGATCTCACTGCCAGGCTGGCCCGGACGGGTGTAGATACGCCACTCACAGTCATCACAGTGTCCTACGTCGACATCACGATAACCGCGCTGAGTTTGCAGCGGCGCGTGCAGTTCCGGCCACGAGCTGGCGCGCAGTCGGCCCTGGCTATCCCACAGCTGAACCACAAAGGCGCTTTTCGCTTTGTCAGGCGTAATCATCGGTGACAGCGCCGGCATCTGTTTGTTGGTAGACCAGGCATCAGCGATTTTTGACAGCTGATCGTCCTTCATGGTGCCTACCATGTCGCCGTAGCAGCTGAAGAAATACCAGGTGACGCCGCCGATCATCAGCAGATGAATAATCAGCAGCGTACTGAGTAATTTATTGCGCAATGAGCGCATAAAGGGGAACGATTTCATATCGCCGGCACCCGCCAGCCCAGCCCGCGGACGTTACGAATCGCGTCGTTATCCAGTTTGCGCCGCATCCCGTGGATCAGCACATCGACCGCGTTGCTGCTCACTTCGTCGCCCCAGCCGTAAATGCGATTCTCCAGCTGCTCGCGAGAAAGAATGGCACCCGGACGCTCCAGCAAAGCATACAGCAGGGCGTATTCACGTGCGGTCAGCTGCTCGCGCTGGCCCTTATAGAGCACTTCGCGCGTCATCATATCCAGCTGTACGTCGCCACTGCCGAGAAGCGAGTCGGCCGCACCGTGGCGACGTCGGGTAATCGCCCGCATCCGGGCCAGCACTTCCTGTAAATCGAACGGTTTAAGCAGGTAATCGTCAGCACCGCTGTCGAGCCCCTGCACCCGCTGCGCCACAGTATCGCGCGCCGTCAGAATCAGTACCGGCGTGGAATCGCCGCGCCCGCGCGCCCGGCGCAGCACCTGCAATCCATCATCACGCGGCAAGCCGAGATCCAGCAACACGCAGCTGTAGCCGCCTTCGCTCCAGGCGTTATGGGCATAAACGCCATCGCGTACCCAATCCACCGACCAGCCCGCGCCCTCTAAAGCCTGCTGCAGGTTCGCGCCGATCATTTCATCATCTTCAACCAATAACACGCGCATGGCTGATCTCCTCTGGAAAGATGGGAGCAGTTTAAGCCCGGATAGTTAGCACAGAATTATCCGCCGTCATACTTCGCGCCACAGCGGCGTTGGCTGCATTTACTCACCTCAGTCACTGACTGATGTCAGCTCCTGGGGATTCGCGCATTTGCCGCCTTGCTGTAGCACGAATTATTTTGGCGGAAACCGTCTTCATACTTCGCGCCACAGCGGCGTTGGCTGCACTTTTTCGCCCTGGTCACTTCCGCCGTCATACTTCGTACTACAGCCGCGTTGGCTGCACTTTTTCGCCCTGGTCACTTCCGCCGTCATACTTCGTACTACAGCCGCGTTGGCTGCATTTACTCACCTCAGTCACTTCCGCCTTCGTACTTCGCGCTACAGCAGCGTGGCTGCATTGGTCGGCTTGCTGCAACGTGAATTACTCTGGCGTTATTTAACACAAATTTGCCTGACGGACCCGGGCGTGACTTAACGCAAATTATTTAAATTCTGGCCGCTATGGCTTAACGAATAATAGTTAAATCGACGCTGGCGTGATTTAACACAAATTATTTTACCGGAGGGCCGGTGTTACTTAACGCTTATTATTCAGGCGGGTTGCTGTTGTTACCTGGCGGATAAACGCTAGCCGCAGGCCCGAATCTGGCGGTTGCTAATTCTGCGCTAATTTTCTGCTAATTAAGGGATAAATTTAACCGGGTAAAGTGGGTTCACTGCACATCAGCGTAAACCAGGAGGAACCCATGAATCAGCGCGAGTTTATTCGCAGTTTGCTGGAATGGATAGAGAACAATCTAGGACACGATCTGCATCTGGATGAGGTGGCGCGCCGCTCTGGCTATTCCCGCTGGCACCTGCAACGGCTGTTTCGCCAGCATACCGGATTTTCACTGGCTGAATATATTCGCCAGCGGCGATTAACTGAATCTGCGCTGACGTTGCTGAGCAGCAATGAAGCGATATTGCAGGTCGCCATGAACTACGGGTTCGATACCCAGCAAGCCTATACCCGCACCTTCAAAAACTATTTTATGGTGACGCCAGGCCAGTTGCGCCGCCAGCGGCGGGTGGAGCCGGATCGGTTACTGTTTCCACTGGCCATGGCCAGTTGAGGCCCGCGATGACCTTCCCGCCAGGTGAAAAGCGCGGGAAGGTCGATGCGCGTCGCGCCGCTGTCTGATTTCCCCCTTCTTTTTTGCCGATCCGTCGCCGTAAGCTGCCCCGAACATGCTAGTTTGATGCCAGAATCCTCAGGCTATCGGAGCGGTAACGCATGGAAAACAGTGCCAATTTAACCGCCATGCTGGTGTTTGCGCGGGTGGTGGAACTCCAGAGTTTCAGTGAGGCGGCGCGAGCACTCGGCTGGTCCAAATCCCATGTCAGCCGGGAAATTGCCCGACTGGAGCTGCGGCTGGGCATCCGGCTGTTGCAGCGCACCACCCGGCGGCTGGCACTGACCGAACTCGGCCAGGCTTACTATCCCTACTGCGTACGCATGCTGGCGGAAGTGCAGCGGGCCGATGCGTTTGTTCAGCAGCTGCATCAGCAACCGGCCGGTAATGTGCGGCTGCAGGCCCCGGTGACTTACGGCTGTCAGTGTGTGGTGCCGGTGCTTAATCGCTTTCTGCGTCGTCACCTGCATATCAACGTTGATCTGGATCTGACCGATCGTAATCGCGATACGCTGGACGATCAGATCGATGTGGCGATCGTCATTCGATCCCGGCCCCCGCAGCAGGGCAATTTCCGCGTGCTAAGCGATATTGAGTGGGGCCTGTATGCGGCACCGGGTTATCTGGCGCAGCGGCCTGCCATCGAACATCCTGAGATGTTGCCGCGCCACGATCTGCTGCTGTTTCACGGGCCGGCACACACCGCCGCGCTGCCGTTCCGGCGTGACAAGCAGCGGCTGGCGCTGGATGTCCGCAGCCGTTTTCGCGCCAACAACAGCATGGCGCTGCTGAACGCGGCGCTGGCGGGCAGCGGCATCGCCTATCTGCCTTCCTATATGGCGCAGGAGGCGGTGAGCCGGGGTGATATTCAGCAGCTGCTGCCGGAATGGCAGATGGATCGGCTTCAGAGCTATCTGCTGCTGCGTGAGACGCTGCAACCCGCTTCGCCGGTCAGTTTATTATGCGATACGCTGATCGCGGCGCTGGCCAGCGCCTGATTGTTGCAATACAGCAACAATCAGCGCCACAAAGTAACTATCGCGCTACCACTGTTGTTATCTGACGCGCCTGGTTAGCCTGTATCCCTGATTAATGACGGGATATCTTTATGCAACAGTCAGCAGAAAACGCAGAATTTCAGCACTGGAAGCGCAACTTATGGGTCTGTGTGCTGGGCTCTTTCAGCACCATTGTGGCCATGACGCTGCTGCTGCCGTTTTTACCGCTCTATGTTCAGCAACTTGGCGTGCAGCAGCCAGCCGCCATCGCGCGCTGGTCGGGGCTGGCCTACGGTGCCACCTTCTTTAGTGCGGCGTTGACCGCGCCGCTGTGGGGCAGGCTGGCTGACCGCTATGGCCGTAAGCTGATGCTGATCCGCGCCAGTCTCGGTATGGCCATCGCCATGTCGCTGATCGGTATGGCAACTGCGCCCTGGCAGCTGGTGGCGCTGCGTCTGCTGGCGGGCCTGCTGGGCGGTTACGCCTCCGGCTCGACCATCCTGGTGGCGGCGCAAACCCCCAAAGGGCAGACCGGCTGGGCGCTGGGTGTATTGTCCTCCGGTATTATGGCCGGCAACGTGGTCGGGCCGCTGCTGGGCGGCGTGCTGCCGCCGCTGATCGGTATACGTCAGACCTTCTGGTTAACCGGCGCGGTTATTTTTCTCGCCTTCCTGGCGACCACCTTTCTGCTGAAAGAGCAGCCGCGTGCTGCTGCCTCGCCCGGTGAAAATCCAGCCTCAGCACCCGCGACACCGCCGGTGAACCAGCGACTGGTGCGGCTGATGTGGCTGTCAGGCATGCTGCTGATCTTCGCCAGTATGTCGATTGAACCGATTATCACCCTCTACGTCGGCGAGTTTGTGCAGGGCAACCATCAGATTACGCTGATCGCCGGACTGGCGATGTCGGCTGCCGCGCTGGGAACGGTGATCGCCGCACCGCGTCTCGGACGGCTGGCGGACCGCATTGGTCACTGGCGGGTGCTGACGGCAGGTTTATTGCTGAGTGCGCTGCTGCTGATCCCGCAGGCGTTTATTACCGCCGCCTGGCAACTGGTGCTGCTGCGTTTTCTGATGGGGATGGCGCTGGGTGGGCTGCTGCCGTGCATTACCGCCATTATCCGGCATAGCGTACCGGGTTCGCAGGTCGGTCGGATGCTGGGCTATTCGACGTCGGCCCAGTATATCGGCCAGGTAACGGGCCCGCTGTTCGGCGGCCTGGTCGGGGGAACGTTTGGCATGAGGCCGGTATTTCTGGCGACCAGCGCGGTAATGCTGCTGTGCGGATGGCTCAACTGGCGCGCGATGAAAAAGTAGCACGATCAAAAAAGGCGGACCGAAGTCCGCCTGATGTCAGTCCCTGAGGACGGGGTTATTTCTGATCTGGCAGGGCGTAGGCGATCACATAATCGCCCAGTTTGGTGCCAAACGAACCGTGACCACCGGCTGCGATGACAACGTACTGCTTGCCATTCACTTCATAGGTCATTGGCGTTGCCTGGCCACCGGCTGGCAGACGGGCTTGCCATAACAGCTCACCGGTATCGGTGCTGAAAGCACGCAGGTAGTTGTCAGCGGTCGCTCCGATAAAGAACACTTTACCGGCGGTGGTGATAGGACCACCCAGCATTGGCATACCCATTTTGAACGGCAGTGGCACTGGCGCACTGTCACGTACCGTACCAATACGCTGTTTCCACACCACGTCGTTGGTCTTCAGATCCACCGCCGAGATGTAACCCCACGCTGGCTGTTTACACGGCAGACCAAACGGTGACAGGAACGGATTCAGCTCAACACCGTACGGTACGCCGTACTGCGGCTGAATACCGGTTTCAGTACCTGAACCACCCTCAGCGCCTTTCGGCGGTTCGATCGGGTTGCCTGGACCGCGTGGTACCAGCTTCGAGACAAACGGCAGCGCCATCGGGTTAGCAATCGCGATCTGACGATGTGGATCGACAGCGATGCCGCCCCATTCGAACATACCGAGGTTACCCGGGAATACCAGCGTACCCTGCTCAGACGGCGGCGTGAACGGACCTTCATAGCGCAGGCGCTTGAAGATCACGCGGCACACCAGCTGGTCATACATCGTCGCGCCCCACATGTCCTTGTCCGTCAGATTCTGTTTCGGACGGAAGGTCAGCTCAGAGTAAGGCTGGGTAGCAGAGACGTGGTCACCTTTCGCCGCACCCTGTGGGACTGGCGTTTCAGGTGCCGGGACAACCGGTTTGCCGGTACGACGATCCAGCACAAAGATGTTACCGGTTTTCGCCGGCGCATAAATCACCGGTACGGTATTGCCATCTTTGTCGGTGATATCAGCCAGTGTCGGCTGCGACGGCAGGTCCATATCCCACAGGTCGTGGTGAACGGTCTGATAAGCCCATACCAGCTTGCCGGTAGTGGCGTTCAGCGCCAGCACGCTGCTGGCATAACGTTCCTGTTCTGGCGTGCGGTTACCGCCCCAGATATCCGGCGTAGTGACGCCCATCGGCAGATAGACCGTATCCAGTTTCGGATCGTAGACCGCCGGTGCCCATGAGTTCGGGGAATTCATGGTGAAGGTGTGCTCATCGGCCGGAATCGCGTTCGGATCTTTCGCGCCCGGATCGAACACCCACAGCAGTTTACCGGTATTCACATCAAAGCCACGGATCACGCCTGACGGCTCGCGGGTTGAGTAGTTATCGGTAACGGCGCCCGCCATCACGATGGTGGTGTTAGTAATCACCGGCGGTGACGTCGGCTCATACTGACCTGGAGTGGTCACCGGCTGTTTGTGCTGCAGATCCAGCTCGCCGTTAACGCCGAAAGACGGGCAACGTTCGCCGGTTTCCGCATCAAGAGCAAACAGACGACCATCGTTGACCGGCAGGTAGATGCGGCGTGAGCACAGCGCAGGCTGGCTGTTAGCTGCATCGGCGGCGGCCGGAACTTCATGATAAGAGACACCGCGACAGGTAACGTGCTGGAACGTCGGGTTGACCTTCATGCCTGGATCAAATTTCCACTTCTGCTTGCCGGTGGCCGCGTCCAGTGCAAACAGGATCTGGTGTGGCGAACAGAGGTAGAGCGTGTCGCGGATCTTAATCGGCGTCACTTCATCGGTGATTTCACCTGGATCGTTAGCGGTTTTTAAGTCGCCGGTCTGGAACTGCCAGGCGACCTGCAGCTCTTTAACGTTCTGGTGATTAATCTGTTTGAGCGGAGAGAAACGGGTCCCTTGCTGATCGCGAGCATAAGCTGGCCAGTCACCGTCCGGAATGTTGCTCAGCGGCTGGGCCTGCGGTGCGTTGTCAGCGGTTTCTGGCAGCGTACCGTTGATGACCTGCGGATCGTTAAACACCGCGTAAGCCAGCACGATAGCACTGGCAACCAGCGCCACGGCCATTGCACCCAGTGGGCCTTTGCCAACGTTGTGCAGGCTGCGCCAGACAAACGGCAGCACCAGCCAGACGCCAAAGATCACCAGTACATCGGTACGCGGTGCCAGTGCCCAGAAGTCAGTACCGACTTCCCAGACACCCCATGCCAGCGTAGCCAGCAGCAGCAGGGCGTAAACTACCAGCGCGGCGCTGTTACGACGCCACAGCAGGAAAGCGGTGATCAGCATCGCTGCACCGCCGACGATGTAATACCAGGAACCACCAATGGCGGCTAACCAAATACCGCCAATCAGCATAAACGCGCCCGTCAGCACTGCGAACAGCACCGTCAGGAAACGAATTACGCCAAAAGATGAGGAGTTTTTCCCCATAATATCGACCTCGTTTCGTTGCCATAAAACACACGAAAACAACCAGATAGGTTGTTCTCAGTTATCAAGTACAAATGATGAAGGGTGTTCTTAAATCACTCTTCCACTAAGTCAGACGATCCCTTTGTGTTAAATGTTATAGCAAAATTAGATCAAGTTTTGATTTTTTTAGCTCAAAGCGCTTCACAAATGAAGTAATACGACATTTTATGAGGGTTTATGAGACGTTAAGCGCACCGCCATGTGCCCTTAACGCCGGAAGGCAGGATTTGTGAATCAGCAGCTAATAAGTTCGCCATCCGAGCGTTGTTGTTGCCAGCCGCTGATATTTATCTCAGCAAATTGTTCCGCAGTTAAACAAGGCGACTGGCTTCGTACGATCACTTCGGCACCTTTGGCCCGAAACGGAGCCATAAAATAAGGGAAGGTGAATTTTTGATAATTGTCGTTGAAGAACGGTTCGCTTAAAACAATACCGGAAAATGGGAACGATTCCATTAATCGCCAGTCGGCGCCGGGTGGGGCAAAGTCATACAGCCAGAAACTAAATTTCTCTGCTAATTCAAGCAATGCCGCGCCATGCCTGACTAAACTGGGATAATTAATTCCGACCCGTACCCGCGCATCCTGTAAATGCAAATAGGCATCCGGCACTGCAATCATTCCCTGTAATCGAATATCCTCAACCGGAATAACCATTAATGCTGCTTCAGTGGCAATTTGATTGTGCAGTGAAATAATGTTGTGACTATTAAGTATATTGCTGCTGTCCTGGTGGTGTTGAAGATAGGGAACGCTATAGCATATGCCAGCGACGTGTCGCTCAACATGATGGATAGGTTCAGTAACATAGGGGTTATATAAACTGTTTTTCATTTATCTCTATGAAATGCAATATAAAAGGTGTCGTTGATAATTATTGATATAAAACGTCGCACTTTTCTGAATGCGTGAATAAATATAGATCAACTGCATATTCTAAATCACCCCCTTTATCCGCCGAAAAAGTAAATAAATCCGCGATGAAAGAGAAAATTATTCCTTTGGCATCTGATGATTACCTGGAATATATTCATCAGTCAGGACCAATAGGCGGGTAATTATCCGGCCCGTATCCGCCGACTGCTGCCAGGCTGAACCCTTTGGCCGCACCGGCGGCGTCGACCGGCACCGCCAGTTTCCGCATCCTGAAGCCCATCGCGCAGTCAGGCCAGGTTGACGGCACTCTCAACACCGCGCAACGACGCGGGAATCATCACTTTAAATGGAACAGAACATGGGATTTATGGCACCTGCAGCAGAAGAGTCGCTGTGGCGACACCGGACGTTTGTCGCGTTCTGGCTGGCCCGCACCTGCTCGTCGTTTGGATTTCAGATGTTTTCAGTGGCGATCAGCTGGCAGATTTACGCCCTGACCAACAGTGCGCTGGCGTTAGGCATGATCGGATTGATGCAGTTTATGCCCTCGGTGCTACTGGCATTACCTGCCGGACACCTGGCCGATCAGTACGATCGACGTCGCATCGTGCTGTTCGGCCAGCTGGTCGAGTTTGCCGCCCTGCTGGCGCTGGTGGTGCTGACGCTGTTCCATTCAGTCGATAAAACCGCCCTGTGGGGACTGGTGTTTATGATCGCCGTCGCCAAAGCGCTGGAGTGGCCCGCCATGTCCTCGATGCTGCCGTCGCTGGTGCCGCCCGGCATTCTGGCGCGCGCTATGGCGATGAATTCAGTCGGCGGACAGGCGGCGGTAATTGTCGGACCGACCCTTGGCGGCCTGCTCTACGTGGCAGGCCCGGAAGTGGTGTATGGCGTCTCCGGGCTGTTCTACTTTATCTCGCTAACGCTGGTCAGCCTGCTGCGCTATCAGCGTCCCAGTCAGCCACGGCTGCCGATGAACATGAAGAACCTGTTTGCAGGTATTCACTTCATCCGTGAGCGCAAAGATGTGCTGGGGGTGATCTCGCTTGACCTGTTTGCGGTGCTGCTGGGCGGAGCCACCGCGCTGCTGCCGATCTTTGCTAAAGATATTCTGCATACCGGCCCGTGGGGATTAGGCATGCTGCGCGGTGCGCCCTCTGTGGGTGCGCTGCTGGTGGGTATCTGGCTGAGTCGTCACAAGCTGGATAAGCATGTCGGGATGATTATGTTCGGGTCGGTGGCCGGGTTTGGTGTCGCTACGCTGGTGTTCGCGCTCTCCAGCCAGCTGTGGCTGTCGCTGCTGGCGCTGGCCGCGCTGGGTGGGTTTGATATGGTCAGCATGGTGATCCGCGGTGCGCTGGTGCAGCTCGATACGCCCGATGCGATGCGCGGGCGGGTCAATGCGGTTAACGCCATTTTCATCAACACTTCTAATCAACTGGGTGAATTTGAGTCGGGGCTGCTGGCGGCCTGGCTGGGTGCAGTACCGGCGGTGGCGATTGGTGGTATCGGTACGCTGGTGGTGGTGGCGCTGTGGATGAAACTGTTCCCGCATTTACGCCGGCGTCAGAAACTGGAGAATGAGGTCGATCCGGTTTAATAACCGGCGTTGGGATTAGGTGAGGGGATTTGTGCGGCAGTGGACCATGACGCAGGCTCAGGAAACATACGCCTTGCGCAAAGATGCAAAAAAACGCCATCCCTGGCAGGCTCAGCGCGGGCGATTACGCACCTCATCCCTGAAGTGCGCCCGTAGCCGGGCCAACGCGTTGCGTTGTTCAAAAACGCTCCCGGCGTTTTTGTCCCCGGCCCGCGCTGCTTTGCTGCAGGCGTATGTTCCCCTCGCTTTAGTTTGTTTGTGTCCAGAGCCTATCTGCGGCCCTTGAGAGTCCTGTAATAAGGCAGGAAAATCTGGAGGTAAGATGATCTTCGTAAGCGAAGTGGTAACTGGCCCGAAGGCCAGTTCAGGAAGCGACCAGTCATACTGCCATTCAAATCCCTGGGCCAGAGGGGGAAGCTGACCCGCAGGTGGGGCCATCAGGCCCCGGTTTTTCCCAGGTTGGCGTCAAATGTTAGCCAGCTTTCACGCATATCCACTACGCTGCGGGTTTTGCGGGCCTCATCGATTTTTATGGCGGTGAGGCCCGCTTCCAGCGCGTCCACCACTGAAACTTTCAGCGGTGTTCCCTGTTTAATGTGTTTCACGATCTCTTCCGCCATCAGCGCGTCAGCGCCGTAGTGGCCATCGTACGCATTGCCGCTGTAGGCGGTATCGACCTCTTTCTCGCCGCTGCGCGCATTGTGAACGCGGAAGTAGTTACGGACGAAATCGCCCTCAGCCATGCCGTCAGTGCCGATCACGCAGAAGCGACGGAACTCATCCGGCACGTTAAGGTTGGCGTGAAAGGCAAGGGTGGCGCCACCGGCATACTCAATCAGCGCGGTCTGGTAATCGACAATGTCGGCATCGCTGTTGAATACTGCGTCGGTACTGGACCAGCCGCTGGGCTTAATGTGATAGACCTCTGAGTCGGCGGTCACCGCGCCCTGTGGCGCATGGGCTGGCGTGAAGGATTTGCGGCCGCCAAAGCTGGCGACCCGCACCGGGCGCTGCTGCATTAAGCCCTGATAGAGGTCGATGTCGTGGCAGCACTTTTCCAGAATATAAGGGCCGGCATATTTTTCCAGCCGCCGCCAGTCGCGCTGGAAGAAGGCACCGTGATAAGGCTTGATATGTTCTGTGGCTTCAATTGAGGTGATCTCGCCCAGCCGACCGGCGTCACGCGCCGCCAGCAGATCGTGATAGAGCGGTGAATAGCGCAGTACCAGACCGACCAGAATGCGCGCCTCGCCATACTGACGCACCAGCTTCGCCATCTCCATGGTCTGCTGTTCGTTGATCACCACCGGTTTTTCAGTAAACACGGTGTAGCCCGCAGCCAGCGCCTGGCCGACATGCTCAAGATGCAAAAAGTTGGGCGAGCCGACCAGCACCACATCCATCCCGCCGTGCTGCAGCAGGGCTTCAATCGAATCGAACGACTGGCCGGGATCGATAGCAAAACTGTGCAGATTGGGCAGTCCGGCGGGGGCCGGATCGTAATAACCTACCACGGAGAAGGCGTCGTCGGCGTTGTTGAACTCTTTGATAACGTGGGACAGACGAAAGCCGAGACCGATAATGCCTACTTTCATGTTAAACCCCTGATCCTGAAATCGGATAACGCAGAACCCGCCCAAAGCCAGGCGTGGCTGTTGATAATCTGACCATCAACTTATTACGATGGAAAAACTAATGTCAATATCGGCCTGCATGTTTTGCGAAGGTGTTTTTTGTTATCTTTATGTAAAACAAAGAAAAACAGGCTATCTTTAATTACCATATTTATTTGTTATTGCGATTTAAGTTTTTTTCCCCTATCGTTCGCTGATTATGGCGACAACTCTGAATCTGTGGAGGCGGGAGGAAGCGCGTGCACTCACACTATCTCCTTGGCATTGATGGCGGCGGCACCCAGTGCCGTGCGCGGTTAACCGACCTTCACGGTACGGTGCTGGCGGAAGCCACTGGCGGACCCGCCAACGTCTGGTCGCAGTATGAGGCGGCGCTGAGCTGCGTCACGCAGCTGATCGATCAGGTATTTTTACAGGCCGGCTTAGCGCCACAGGCGCTGGCGCAGACCTCGCTGGTGGCCGGATTAGCCGGTGCCAACGTCGCGTCGGTGCAGGCGCGCCTGTCTGACTGGCAACCGGCCTGTGCCGCGTTGCAGGTGGTCAGCGATGTGGAAATCGCCTGCGCAGGTGCGCACGCGGGCCAGCCTGGTGCGGTATTTATCATCGGCACCGGCAGTCAGGGCGCGGCCTGGGATGGCGAGCGCTTTACCCTGCTGGGCGGCTGGGGCTTTGCGCTTTCCGATCAGGGATCGGGCGCTGAGCTGGGCCGCCGGGCGCTGCGTCTGGCGCTGCTGGCCCATGAAGCGATGGTCGAACACAGCCCTCTGACGCATCAGCTTATGGCGCAGTTTGATCACAGCCCGGAAACCATGCTGCTGTGGACCCGCACCGCCGCGCCTGCTGACTGGGCGCGCGTGGTGCCGCAGGTGTTTGCTGCGGCCGACGCCGGTGACGGCCATGCGCAGACGCTGCTGCAACAGACCGCGGCTGATATTGGCATGATGGTGCGTCGTCTGACCGCGCTGAGCAGTGGACGCGTGGCGCTGATGGGCGGACTGGCCGTGCCGATTTACCGCTGGCTGGCAGCCGATATTCAGACCCGGCTGGTCACGCCGCTGGGTGACGCGCTGAGCGGGGCACTTACGCTCGCCCGGACGCAGACTAGCGGTGTGCCGGAGCCCCGCCCGATCCCTTTATCCCGTCACTGACCTGAAGCCTGTTGCCCAGCGTCAGTGCGTCAACCTGAGGAATTTATGACCGCTCCCAACGTGACCGCGCGTATTCTGCGGTTGATTGTTGAAAACGCGCCGATTAGCCAGTCCGATTTGAAAGTACGCAGCGGACTGAGCATGTCGACGGTTTCGCAAGCGACCAATCGGCTGCTGGCACAAGAAATTGTGCAGGAGCTGGGACTGCGTCGCGTGTCGATGGGGCGGCCAAAAACTCTGCTCGGACTCAATCCCGATCGCGCCAGCGTGATCGGCATCCAGCTCAACGCTGAACGCAACCTGATCGTCATGACCGATCTCAGTGGCAACCTGCTGGGTGAACAGCAGATGCCGCCGGGCACCATGACGCCACGCCAGCTTGGCGATGCGCTGGCGAAATTCCTGCGCGGCGTGGAAGAGAAGCGGGTCGGAGCTATCGGGCTGGCATTATCGGGGCTGGTGGATGCCGAAAATGGCTACTGCATCCGCTCGAAGGTGCTCGACTGGGATAACGTTCCGATTGCCCGCCAGCTGGAGGAACGCTTCTCGCTGCCGGTGTTTATCGAAAATGATGCCAACGCGATGGCGATGGCGGCGCTGGTGTTTGGCCAGCTTGGTACCGCGCAGTCGGCGGTGATTGCCACCTACGGTAAAGGGATCGGCGCCGGGATTATCCTCAATCGCCAGCTCTATCGCGGTCGCCACGGCAAAGCGGGTGAGATTGGCAACGGGCTGGTCGGTGATGGCTCGCTGCGCCTGCTGGAAGATGTCGCTTCTTCGCGTGCTATTTTGCAGCGGGTGGCGGAAGGCGAACCGATAACGCTGACCTTACAGGCGCTGGATCAACGTCCGACGCCTGAGGTGCTGGCGGCGCTGGAAGAGGCGGGCCGTGAACTGGGTATCTCGCTGGCCAACCTGTCGGTGGCCTACGATCCGGACGTGGTCTATCTGGCGATGGAGCCACATATGGCGTCACGCATTCTGCTTGATCACATTACCCAGAGCTTCCAGGCTTACCGGCTGAAACTGACGCCGCACATGACGCCGTTGCAGTTTCTGACCGAATCAAACCGGATGTGGGCACTCGGTGCAGCGGGCTTTGCGGTTAACCGTCTGCTCGACCTGCTGGCTGCCCAGGCAGATGAAGAGCCGGTCACCTGAGTTCTCCTGCCAGCAAAACGGGCGCCGAAGCGCCCGCTGACCTTACCCTCCGCGCCTTAACGCAGGCGTAATCCCTGCTGATCAAACAGCAGGCAGTGCGCGGCGGAAATCCCCAGTTCGACCTGCGCCCCCAGTTCACGCTGATGCGCCTCACGCTCTTCCACCACCAGCATCTGCTCCCGGCCAATATCGAGATAGAGATAGTTAGTGTGGCCGAGCATTTCGCCAAACGACAGCTCACCCTGAAAACGCAGCGCCTCCGGCGTCTGGGCGGCGGACTGGAAGTGTTCCGGGCGGATGCCGAGCGTCACTGTCTGTCCCTCGTGGCACGGGGCGGCAATTTTCAGCACCAGGCCATCAATCTTCAGCTCCGGCAGCCGCAGCTGCACTTCACCTTCACCGACCGCGGCGATCTCCGCCTGCAGAAAATTCATCTTCGGCGAGCCGATAAAACCGGCAACAAACAGGTTATCCGGATCGTGATACAGCGTCAGTGGCGCGCCAACCTGCTCAATCCGGCCCTGCCGCAGCACCACAATCCGGTCCGCCAGCGTCATCGCTTCCAGCTGATCGTGGGTCACATAGATCATGGTATTACCCAGCGAGGCGTGCAGGCGGGCAATCTCAATCCGCATCTGCAGGCGCAGCTCGGCATCAAGGTTAGAGAGCGGTTCATCGAACAGGAAGATGCGCGGATGACGGATAATTGCCCGGCCAATCGCCACGCGCTGGCGCTGCCCGCCGGACAGCGCGCGCGGCAGCCGGTCAAGCAGTTCGGTCAGATGCAGGCGGGCGGCCGTCTGCTCGATCGCCTGGGCGATCTCCGCCTTCGACTTCTTCATCACCTCCAGCGGATAGGCGAGGTTACCGCGCACCGTCATGTTGGGGTAGAGCGCATAGGACTGAAACACCATGGCAATGCCGCGCTCGGTGGCGGGCTGCCGGGTCATGTCCTGCTCCTCAATCAGCAACTGTCCGCTGCTGATCTCCTCCAGCCCGGCGATCATCCGCAGCAGCGTCGATTTGCCGCAGCCGGATGGCCCGACAAATACCACGAATTCCCCGCTGTTAATCGTCAGATCGATGCCATGAATCACGTTAACGTGCTCGTAAGACTTCTTCACATTCTGCAAGCGCAGGCTGGTCATCGGACTACCTCACTCAGAGTAACTGGCCCATGTAAATGGCGTTGCTGCGCAGGATTGGGCTGAATCCCATGCGCTGATAAAAGGCGCAGACCTGCTCGTTTTGCAGGCTGACGCCAAGGTGAACGCCGCTGACGCCCGCTGCCCGCAGCGCCGCCAGTTGGTGCTCAATCATTTTGCGGCCCCAGCCCCCTTTTTGCGCCGCCGGGAGCAGGTTGATATGCAGATGAGCCGGCCAGCGGCTCACCAGCGCCTCAGCCGCAGCGTCAGGATGGCGAATGGCGTCGAGTATCTTGTCGTCAAGCGGCGCGTCGGCGCTGCGTTGCTGATATTTCTGCTGTAACTGTGGCCACCATTGCGCGGCTAACTGCGCTTCAAAGGCGCGGGTATCCGGTGCGGCCACCACATAGCCCAGCACTTCACCCTCGATCTCCAGCACAAAAGCAAAATCCGGTGCGAAACGCGCATAGGGCACGGCAAACCGCTGGCCGGGATAGTCAGGATCAGAGTAGAGCGCACGCGCATCCCCGCCGGCATCCGCCGTTTCCAGGCAGATGCGGTAGAGCGCCGGATAGTCCGCCGGGGTCGCCGGACGAATGACACCTTGATTCGCCATGGTGATTTCTCGTGAGTGGATGAAGGGGACCGTCACTGACGCGGTCCGCCGATGAAAAGTTACGTTAATGAAAGTGGACTTAGTTTTCAAGATAGAATAATTACCTTATCGCACTAACGCCGGCGGTTCAGCAATCTTTACCGGTTTCTCGCTTCACAACTGTGATCGCCAACACGCCCGGCGCACGGCGCTTGTCTCTCTCCTGACCCGCGGGAAAAACGGCAAACTGTGAGCGTGATAGGATTTTCATATGTTTTATCAGAGAGTTATTTTGCGACAATCGCGCTGGCAGATCGTGCTACGGAAGCGCTGGTTCAGGCTGTGCTGCCGCGGCAACCGGCCATCTGTCCAGCGGAGTCTGCTGTTTTTACCGCCAGGTCGCTGTTTATTTGCGCGTGCTCACAGCGTTGTAATTTCACCGGCGGGCTGTTTGACTTTATTTTTTTATTAAAGTAAGTATGGGTGAGCGCGTTTTCTATGCGGCTTCAGTCTGCGGGATGCAGGCGGTGAGATGAAGGGATGCCGATCCTGGTCTGGAGAAGGTGATCATAATGTCTGTTTCCTCAGTTGGTTCGTTCCGGGTTCGCAGTCTGGGTCGGCTTTTGGCGGCAGGCTTGCTGGCGGGCAGCGTTGCCCACGCCGCGCAGGCTGCCGTTACCCTGAATGAGTGGGATATCTATAACTATCCACAGCAGACCGCGGCGGTGGATGAGGGTATCAAAGAGTTTACGCAGCAGAATCCGGGCATCGTGATTAATCGCTCGGTTCACTCGTTTGAAGATACGCGTATTCCGCTCAAGCTGGCACTGACCGCGGGCGACGGTCCGCAGATCGCCCAGGTGAATCAGGGCGGTGGCGATATGGGATCGCTGGTAAAAGATAAGCTGCTGCTACCGCTTGATAGCTACGCCAGCGCTGATGGCTGGACCACGCGCTTCCCTGACTCGGTCCTCAAGCGTAACCGCTGGTCAGACAGCGGTGAGTTCGGCAGCGGCAAACTGTACGGCGTTGCCAGCCTCGGCGAGATGGTCGGGCTTTACTACAACAAGGCCCTGCTGGATAAAGCGGGCATTGCGGTACCCAAAACGCTGGCCGAGCTGGAGAGCGCCATGGCGAAGCTGAAGCAGCAGGGCACCGCACCGATGATGCTCGGCCTGCTGGATGGCAACATGGGCCAGCAACTGCTCAGCACGCTGTGGCAGGCGCAGATAGAAAGTCATGACCGCAAGACGCTGGATAATCTGATCTACGACGTCGGCGGCAGCTTTAAAGATGACAAACTGGTTAAGGCCGCCAGCATGATGAAGAGCTGGACCGATAAAGGCTACTTCTTCCCTGGCTTCCAGGGCATCGGTCATGATGATGCCGCCACGCTGTTCCAGAACAATCAGGCGGCGTTCCTGGTGAGCGGTACCTGGTATCTCGGCCAGTTTAAAGATAATAAAGATATCCATTTTGCCGCGATGCCTGCCGGTGAGGGGGTGAAACAACCGCTGATGGTCGGCGGCACCGATCTGGCCTTCTCGGTGACCAGCACCGCGAAGAGCAAAGAGCAGCAGGATGCGGCGGCGAAGTTCATCAACTATATGGTGTCAGATGCGATGGCTGACCGCTGGCTGAAGGTCGGCTTCCTGCCGGCCAGCACCAACAAAGCGGCGAAAATGCCGACGGACAATCCGCTGCTGGCCGAAGCCTGGCAGGTGTGGCTGACGCTCAATGACTATGACGGTTTAGGCCACTACGTAGACTGGGCAACGCCGACCATGAATGCCGAACTGAATCAGAACGTCCAGTTGCTGCTGGCCGGCCGTCAGACTGCCGATCAGATGGTCGCCAATTTCGACAACAACTATCAGCGTTACCTGAAAACCCTGAAACATTAAGCCGGTGGCCCGGCGCATCGCCGGGCCTGAGCGTCGTTCTGAGCCACGAGTACGGTTATGTTGAATTTAAGCGGTTGGCGTAATTTTCTCTATGTTCTGCCGGCGGTGCTGGTGTATGCGGTATTTCTGCTGTTGCCGCTGCTGGCCTCGCTCGGTATCAGCTTTACCGAATGGGACGGCACCTCACTGCCGGTATTCAGCGGCGTCAGCAACTATCTGCGGATGTTCAGCGATCCGGTGTTCTGGATCGCGCTGGGCAATAACGCCATCCTGATGCTGTTCTATACCCTGCTGCCGATTAGCATTGGCCTGCTGCTGTGCAGCTTTTTGTATGACACGCGCAACAACAGCGAACGCAGCGTGCTGCGCATTCTCTTCTTTCTGCCCTATATCATGCCGATGGCGGTGCTGGGCGTGGTGTGGCGCTGGTTATATAACCCGGCGTTTGGCCCGATCGACCAACTGCTGCGTGCCATTGGCTTACCGCAGCTGGCGATGTCATGGCTGGGCGATTTTACCTGGGCACTGCCGGCTGTCGGCTTAGTCGCCACCTGGTACTTCTTCGGCTTCTGTCTGGTGCTGTTTATGGCGGGCCTGCAGCGAATGGATCCCTCGCTGCTGGAAGCGGCCGACCTGGATGGATCGTCGCGTCGCCAGAAGTTTATGCGCATTACCCTGCCGGCCCTGCGGCCTGAGGTGCGGATTGCGCTGCTGCTGACGGTGATTGCCAGCCTGAAAGCCTTTGACCTGGTCTATGTGATGACCCAGGGCGGGCCGGGCACGTCCACCATGGTGACCAATATCTTTATGTATAAGCAGGGTTTTGACCTGCACTACTTTGGCTATGCGTCGTCAGTGGCGGTGTTCAGCATGCTGATTGTGTTAGGGATTAACTACCTGATTCACCTGGCCTTAAAGGAGCGATACTGATGCGTAGTACGCCGGTGATTTCACGCACGCTGATCTGGATCGTGGCGCTGATGACTATTCTGCCGTTTCTGATGGCGCTGATGACCTCGTTCAAAACCCAGATGGAGCTGTTCCAGGGGGTATTCACGCTGCCCGCCTCGCTGAATTTTAAAAACTACCTCACCGCCTGGCAGCAGGGACATTTTAACGTCTACTTCCTCAACTCGGTGCTGGTGGTCATCCCGGTGGTGCTGTGCAGCGTGCTGCTGGGGATTCTGGCCGGATTTGGCTTCGCCTGGCTGAAGATCCCCGGTAAAAAAGCGATCGCGGCGATGCTGGCGCTCGGCATGGTGTTGCCGAGCGAGGCGTTTATCATCCCGCTCTACCACGAGCTGCGCTGGATGGGGCTGACCAATACCTATCTGGCGCTGATTTTGCCGCAGATTGCCCTGTCGCTGCCGTTTACAACCCTGATGATCGCCAGTGCCTTTCAGCAGGTGCCCAAAGAGCTGGTGGAAGCGGCGGTGATGGATGGTGCCTCGCGGGTCAAAATTTTGTGGGGCATCCTGGTGCCGGCCATCTGGCCGACGCTCTCGACGCTCGGGCTGCTGCTGTTTATCTGGACCTGGAATGAGTTTTTAATCCCGCTGATTCTGGTCAATAAAGATGAACTGCGTACCTTACCGATCGGCATGATGTTCTTTCAGAATAAAAACACTATCGACATTCCGGTGCTGATGGCGGGTGCGATGATTGTCATCCTGCCGCTGGTGGCGGTGTTCCTGATTTTCCAGCGCAAGTTTATCAGCGGCGTGACCGAAGGCGCCGTGAAGTAATCTGTGATCGCCGGCACGGAACGGGGCAGTGGCGACCAGACAAAGGTTTGCGGCACCGGAACGTGCTGCAATTCTTCCTCCTCACTCTTGCGGGAGACGCATGATGCACCTTTCCCTTGCCGATTTTCATCCTGCCGCCGACGGCGAAACCCTGGATACCGCGGTGCTGCAACGCGCGATGGATCAGATTGCCGCCGCCGGCGGTGGCCGCCTGACGCTGCCTGCCGGGCGCTACCGCAGCGGCTGCCTGAATCTGCCCTCTGATTTTGAACTGCACCTGGAGGCGGGTGCGGTGTTGATCGCCAGCCAGCAGCTGGCCGATTACCAGCCGGTACAGGCGCTGAGCAGCGCCGAGAAGTCACACAACGTGCTGCTTTACGCCCTTGGCCAGCGCAATATCACCCTGAGCGGCACCGGCCGGATTGATGGCGAGGGCGAAGCCTGGTTTGCCACCGAACGTGATGAGCAGGGCTATCGTCTGCCGCGCGCCGACCGCCCGCGCATCATCGTTTTTGAAGATTGCGAGCAGGTCAGGCTGGAAGATTTCACCATCGTGCAGGCACCGATGTGGACCGTGCATCTGGTGAGCTGCCGCCATGTGCATATCGACCATCTCACCATCGATAACGCCATGACCATGCCGAACACCGATGCGCTGGATATCGACAGCTGCGAGGCGGTGTTTGTCAGTAACTGCTACCTCAGCGCCGCCGATGATGCCATCTGCATTAAAACCACCCACAAGCCTGCGGCGCTGCGACGTCCGGCCCGCCAGATTATGATCACCAACTGTCTGCTGCGCAGTTACAGCTGTGCCTTTAAAATCGGCACCGAAACCTGGGATGATGTGGAAGATGTGACGGTGACCGGCTGCACCATTTTCGATTCCAACCGCGCAATTGGCATTCTGTCACGCGATGGCGGGGCGATGCGGCGGCTGCTGTTCAGCAATCTGACCTTTGCCTGCCACCATGCACCACCGTGCCATTGGGGCAAAGCCGATCCGCTGTTTATCTCGGTGCGCAGTCGCGATCCGGCGATTGTGCCGGGCCGCGTGGAGCAGGTGCAGTTCACTAACGTGACGGGCGTAGCGGAAGGGGCGATTAACCTGCATGCGGCGCAGCCGGGCGCGATCCGCGATGTGTTAATCAGTCAGGTGCAGCTGCGGCAAAGTGTGGCGTCGGTGGCGTCGGTGGCGCAGGGGCAGTATGACGTCCGGCCGCCGTGTAACCCTGACTCACCGACCGGCATGGGACTGGATAACGCCTATAAGCTCGATCCGAAAACCGGAGAGGCGTTCGGGGTTGAGCGCTATCCCGGCGGATTGCCGGGACTGTTTGCGCGCGGCGTGGAGAATCTGCAACTGCATAACCTGGCGATCGTGCGGCCGGAGCCGTTACCGTCAGGCTGGCACCCCGACAGCGTGGTAGAGCTGCCGGAATAACTCAGAGCGCGGCGGCGATGGCACTACCGAGCTGTTCGGTGCTGGCGCTGCCGCCGAGGTCGCGCGTCAGGTGCTCACCTGCGGCCAGCGTACGCTCAATCGCCGCTAATACCGCATCACCCGCCGCTTTATAGCCCAGATGCTCCAGCATCATCGCGCCGCACCAGATCTGTCCAATCGGATTGGCGATGCCTTTACCGGCAATATCTGGCGCTGAGCCGTGCACCGGTTCAAACAAGCTTGGGAAGTGGCCTTCCGGGTTGATATTGGCGGAGGGCGCGATGCCGATGGTGCCGGTACAGGCCGGACCGAGATCCGACAGGATATCGCCAAACAGGTTACTGGCGACCACCACATCAAACCAGTCCGGGTGCAGCACAAAATTGGCCGTGAGAATATCGATGTGATACTTGTCGACTTTCACCTCGGGGAACTGGCCAGCCATCGCCTCAACCCGGCTATCCCAGTAAGGCATGGTGATCGCAATACCGTTCGATTTAGTGGCGGAGGTCAGGTGTTTTTTCGGGCGGCTCTGCGCCAGCTGGTAAGCAAATTTCAGGATGCGATCGACACCGGTGCGGGTCATCACCGTTTCCTGGATCACCACCTCGCGATCGGTGCCGGGGAACATGGTTCCGCCAACGCTGGAGTATTCGCCTTCGGTATTTTCGCGTACCACATAGAAGTCGATATCACCCGGCTGACGGTTGGCCAGCGGCGCTTTAACACCGGGCATCAGGCGCACCGGACGCAGATTGACGTATTGATCGAACTCGCGGCGGAACTGCAACAGCGATCCCCACAGGGAAACGTGGTCGGGTACCACGTCCGGCCAGCCAACCGCACCAAAGTAGATGGCATCAAACGCTTTCAGCTGCGGAAACCAGTCGTCAGGCAGCATCTTGCCATGCTGCTGCCAGTAGTCGGCGCTGGCGTAATCAAACCACTCCCAGCGCAGCGGAATATTGAATTTTTCAGCCGCCGCATTCATCACGCGCACGCCTTCCGGCATCACTTCTTTGCCGATACCGTCGCCAGGAATTACCGCAATACGATGGATTTTGTCAGTCACAGGGCACCTTTCCGGTTGATGTTCGAATTGTGTACGCAGTATAACTGTCGATTCCGGGGAAATAATGAGCCTGAAACGCAATCCAGTGTTGAATCAAAGTAGAGAATCCCGCACCTCAACCGACGACCTCGCTTTCTTCGTACGGCTTGCCGCGCTGGACAGCCTGACCGCCGCCGCCCGTGAACTCGGGCTGTCGCTGGCGGCCGTCAGCAAACGACTGAGCCAGCTGGAGCAGCGGCTCGGCGTGCAGCTGCTGCGCCGCACCACCCGTCGGCTGGAGCTGACGCCGGAAGGGCGGCGCTATCTGGCGGGGGCGCGTCCGCTGCTGGACCAGCTGGCGGCACTGGAAGAGGCGGTGAGCGGCGAAACTGCGCAGCTGCGCGGCACGCTTAACATTAACGCCTCGTTTGGTTTTGGCCGTCGTCATATTGCGCCCTGTGTGTCGGCATTTGCCGCGCTGCATCCGCAGCTTTCCCTGTCACTGCAGCTCACCAGTCAGCCGCTCAACTTCCTGGACGCGCGCATGGATATCGATATCCGCGTCGGCGAACCGCCTGACTCCCGGTTGGTGGCGCGCAAGTTACGCACCAATCCGCGCATTCTCTGTTGCTCTCCGGCCTACGCGGCGCGGCATGGCCTGCCGGAGACGGTGCGCGATCTGGCGCAGCACAACTGCATTCTGCTGCGCCAGCACGACAGCGATTTCACCCTGTGGCGGCTGATGTGCGGTGAGCAGAGTGTCAGCCAGAAGGTGCGCGGCAGTCTGATTACCAATGATGGTGAAGTGGCGATGCGGCTGGCGATGGATGGACACGGCATTCTGCTGCGTTCGTGGTGGGATGCGCAGCACAGCATTGCCACGGGCGATCTGCTGCCGGTACTGCCGGACTGGCAGGCACCGGATGGCGATATTTTTGCCGTCTGGCAGGCGCAACGGCAATTGCCTGCGCGCATCAGCGCCTTCGTCACGTTTCTGCAACAGCATTTGCAGGTCGGGCCGTGAACCCTGACGGGGTTGTCGTCGACGGCCGGAGATAGCCTGCGACACGCGGCGCTGAGCAGCCCTCAATCCACCGCTGCGTTTACATCTTTTTTACTAATGAGTATGATTCTCATTCTTTTTATTCTGTGTCTTCCCGCCGTGCTGCGGCCTGATGGAAGCCGTTCGCCCCTTACTGGAGTTAAGAATGAAAACCTTATTCAGCCCGCGCAAAGCGGCACTCGCCCTGGCGATTGTCACCACTTTCAGCCTGACGGCATGTCAGCTGCCAGCCCGAAAAGCAGATGCCAGCACGCCGGTTACGGTAGAAACCACCGGCCAGGGCCATCTGACCCAGCGTGAACTGGGCGAAGGTCTGTATGAAATGGCTTACCTGCCGGCAAAAAATGCGCTGTATGTGGCCAGCGCCCAGGGTTTTAAAGATGTCAGCGGCGGCATGATCTATCGGCTGGATGCCACCACGCTGAAGACCACCGGCGAAGGGCATTACGACCTGAAGAACTTCGGGCTGGCCAGCGCGCCTGATGGCAGCGCACTTTACGCCACTAATTCGCTGGATGGCGGCATCTCTGCTATCGATCCGGAAAGCGGTAAGGTGCTGAAGCGCCTGATGTTCAGCGAGAAGAATGAAAAAGGTCTGCCGTTCGGGCCACGTGAAATTTTCCTGCACGACGGGCTGCTGTATGTCGGCGGCGTCGGCGATCCCGGTCTGATCTGGGTGGTGGATGCGAAAACCCTGACGCTGAAAACCCGGATTAAAAACGCCGGCAAATGGGTCACCGGCATCATCTATTCTCCGGTCAGCGATCGGATTTATGCGGCCAACGGCAGCGGCGAAATTCTGGTGATCAATCCGCGCAATAACAAAATTGAACAGCGCCTGACCGCGGGCGATGGCAAAGAGTATCTGTTCCTCAATATGGCCGAAGATCCGGCGACTGGCCGGCTGTTCGTCACCGATAATTCAAAAGCTAAAAATACGCTGGTGTTTGATGAACGCAGCGGCAAGGTGATTAAGCGTCTGGATCTCGGGGATTCACTGGGGATTAAATTTAACGGCAAGCGCAATGAGATCTACATCAGTCAGCGTGAGTCGAAGAAAGTGCTGCAGCTGGATGGCACCACCTATGCGGTGAAAAATAGCTGGTCGTTTGACAGTCATCCAAACAGCCTGCTGGTATCACCCGATGGTCAGACCCTGTATGTGACGGTGAAGCAGGGCTTTAATCCGGATCACAGCAGCCAGGGGCCGGACAGCGTGGTGCGGATCGGGCTGGAATGACGGACGCAGGCGGCAGGTTGCCGCCTGAAAATTCAGGGACGCCGCAGCGTCCCTTTTTTATTTTTCAATACCCTGAACCAGGATCGCGCGATAGTTCGCCCCTTTCAGACGATGCACTTTGGCCGCCTGATATTCCGGGCTGTCATACCACGCATGTGCCGCTTCACGGCTCGGGAATTCCAGAATAACTACACCTTCCGCTTCCTGGCCTTCCAGCGTTTCCAGTTCGCCATAAAAGGCCAGCGGGTTGATCGGGTGATCGCCGCGTGCCTGGCCCGCTTTCTCGGCGTAGATCGCCATTTCATCTTCGTTCAGGGTGTTATCACGAATAAATACAACGTAAGCACTCACAGGGTGTCTCCTTAAGCTTTTTTATCCTGGGTCTGGGTATCAAAGTCAGATGCATCATGACGCTCATGCAGCTGATCGGCCGGGTCGCCCATTACACGGTTAACCTTGCGGCCACGGATCACGGCAGGACGCTGAGCAATCTCTTTCGCCCAGCGCACCACATTTTTATAGGACTGCACATCGAGGAATTCGGCGCCGCCATACTGGTCATTCAGCACCAGATTGCCGTACCACGGCCAGGTCGCGATGTCGGCGATGGTGTAATCCTCACCGGCGAGATAGCGATTATCGGCCAGCTGACGATCCAGCACGTCGAGCTGACGTTTGGCTTCAAGGGTAAAGCGGTTGATGGCGTATTCAATTTTCTCTGGCGCGTAGTGATAGAAATGGCCAAAACCGCCGCCGAGATAAGGCGCAGAGCCTTGCAGCCAGAACAGCCAGTTCAGCGTTTCGGTACGTTGCGCCAGATCTTTTGGCAGGAAGTAGCCAAATTTTTCTGCCAGATAGAGCAGGATATTGCCCGATTCAAAGACCCGAATCGGCGGCGTGGCGGAGTGGTCACTCAGCGCCGGAATTTTGGAGTTAGGGTTAACCTCAACAAAACCACTGGAGAATTGATCGCCTTCGCCGATGCGGATCAGCCAGGCATCATATTCGGCATCAATCACGTTAAGCGCCAGCAGCTCTTCCAGCAGGATGGTCACTTTCTGGCCGTTCGGCGTGCCGAGCGAATAGAGCTGCAAAGGATGCTTGCCGACCGGCAGCGCTTTTTCATGGGTAGGGCCAGCGAACGGGCGATTGGTTTTAGCGCCGTTGCCTTTTGCTTCGGGATCCCAGCTCCAGACTTTTGCGGGCTGATATGCATTTTCCGACATAGTGAAGGTTCGCCTTGTGGTGTGATGTTTGTCTGGAGTGTAGCAGGTGAATAAAAGCCGGTTTAACTCTGCTGGCGGTGATCGCGGCCTGGCCCGTTGCCTGCCGTGTGGGTTATCGGCTGAGGGCGACGCGAGAGATGAAGGGCAAACCGTGCCCGCCGCGCGGATGGCGAGGCGGGCAGAAAGGCGGCAAAGCGCGACTGGCTGCGGCCGGGTGAGGTTATTTGCTGAGTAACTCGCGCTCGATCAGTTCGCGGGTCTGCACTGCCTGAACCTTCATCTTTTCCGGGTAACCAAACAGCGAGGCGGCGATGATCGGCTCACCACCCACTTTGTAACTGCGTGTGGCAAAGTTAGTGTCGCGCAGCGTCTGGAACAGGGTATCGAAATCGACTTCGCCTTCGCCAACGCCGACGTGCTGGTGAATCGTGGCATCAACGCCGGGCGGGTTAACGATGTAGCGGCAATGTTTGGTGTGGTTCATGGTGTCAGCGATCAGCATGTGCGACAGATCGTCTCCGGCATACTCCAGCATCGGTTTTACATCGCCTTTGCCTTTGTCGTAGAAGAAGGTATGCGGCGCACTGTAGATGTACTTGACGTTATCGCTGCGGAACGACTTCACGATATCCACCGTTTCGTTGTTCTCTTCGCAGAAATCCCACGGGTGCGCCTGAATCTCGACCCGGATCCCTTCACGTTCGATAATCGGCAGCAGCTCCTCCATCGAACGATAAAACATCTCTTCACAGATCTCCGGCTCATTAGGCGTGCCGGAGAGTTCGGTGTTGATCACCTGCACGCCCATCTCAACCGCAATCTCAATCATCCGTTTCCAGTTTTTCACTGCCGCCTGGCGGCGCAGCTCGTCCGGACCGGACCAGCGATAGACCACAATAAAAGAGGAGATCTCCAGCCCGGTGGCGCGCAGCGCGTTTTTATATTCAGTCATGATTTCGCGGCTGGCTTTGGGATGCTTATAAAACGGGTTGATCTGCGGATGCGGCGACTGTTCGATATATTTATACCCCCAGTCAGCCACCTGATGGACCATGCGGGTGATGCCCAGGTCTTTAATCACATCCACATCAAAAGCGATTTTCATCTGTCTGCTCCGGAAACATTAACGTTACTGTTCTTCATTAAAGGTGACGCCGATCTGCTGCCTGACGCTGTCGATGGTGGCCAGGGTAGTAATCGCCTGGTCGAGCGAGTGGATCGGCGAATCAGTCAGGTTCTGCCCGATACACCAGGCGAAGTGGTTGATTTCATGACACAGCTGCAGATAGCGGTTGGCGGGCTCTTCCCAGTACAGGCTGTGGCGACCCTCGCTGGAGGTGAGGCGAAAATTGCCTGGCGCATAGAACTGCCCCTCCAGCACCAGGCTGGCATCACTGCCGGCAATCACCGCGCCGCCAGGCGTGTTGCTGAACAGTGTGGTATTCAGCAGCGAATGCATGCCGTGGCGATGCGTCAGCAGCATTGACGTCTGACCGTTTACGCTGCCACCGGGCACCGGCTGGCCTCTGGCGATGATGCTGTCGGGCGCGCCACCGCCGATAAACACGCTGAGTGCCACCAGGTAACTGCCGAGATCGAGCATCGGCCCGCCTGCCAGATCGTGGTTAAAGATGCGGTGATCCGCGGTAAAAAATTCGCCGTGATCGGCAATCAGGGTGTGAACCTCGCCGAGCACACCATCCGCCAGTAACTGTCGGATTACGTCATATTTCGCTGCGAAGTTGCACCACATCGCTTCCATACACAGCAGGTTGCGGGCTGCGGCCGCCTGCTTCAGCTGCGTTGCCTGCTGCGCATTCAGCGCCAGCGGCTTCTCAATCAGCAGGTGCTTTCCGGCCGCGATAGCGCGCAGGCCATCCGGAAAATGGTGATTATGCGGCGTGGCGATATAGACCGCGTCGACATCCTCACGCGCCAGCAGCGCATCCATGCTGCTGGCGGCATACGCAATTGACCACTTTTCGGCAAACGCCTGGGCTTTGGCCGGATTACGCGCCGCCACGGCTGTCAGTTGCTGGTCGGTATGGTGGCGTAGCGCATGCGCAAAATGGTCGGCAATCCAGCCGGGACCGATAATTCCCCAGCGCAGCGACGGCAGGGTTCGGGCATCGGGTAAGCGTGGGGTGGGAAGCGTTGAGGGAAACATACCCATTCCTTCTTTTGCGTGCAGGGTCCAGTCAGAACCCCACTATAGAAAGCCTGTTGCCACCGCTCTAATCATTTGATGATGCGATTCCATCAGGGAAGTTAACGCCAGATTTTTACCCGTTTTAGCAAATGCCCGTTTTAAAAAGAATCAAAAAAGAAATGAAAATTTCATTTTGCGAAGGTGATCAAAGTAATGACGTATTTTCTATCAAAAAAATGAGAGAAAATGTGCCTGGTCATGACAGGATTAACTGCTGCCGCGCAACGGCAGAGAAAACGCTGAAGGGGAACTGCCCATTTCGGCAAATGAGGACCGACAGCGGGAGAAGGATGATGTCAAAAGTAACCATGACGGCAATTGCAGACGCGGCAGGCGTAGGGGTGGCGACGGTCGATCGGGTACTGAACCGCCGGGCACCGGTGCGCAGCGTAACCGAGCAGAAGGTGCTGGCGGCGGCCCGACAGCTCGGCTATCGGCTGCCTGCGGCGTACAGCCTGCCTGAGACGCAACCCGCTGCGGCTCAGCTGCGTTTTGGTTTTATCCTGCTGCCGGCCCGTTATTCGTTTTATCAGCAGCTGAGTGAGGCGCTGCAACAGCGGGCGCGCGGGCATCAGCCGGCAGGCAGCGAAACTGAATTTCGCTGGCACGACATACATGAAGTGGAGGCGGTCGCCAGCTCTCTGCGCCAGCTCGCGCAGCGTAACGATGTGATTGGCCTGGTGGCGCTGGATCATCCCTTAATCCGTCACGCTATCCAGGATGTGTCGCGGCTGGGCGTGCGGGTCTACGCTCTGTTGTCAGATTTTTCGCCCTGCGAGCACGCCGGTTTTATTGGCATTGATAATCAGAAGGCGGGGCGAACCGCCGCCTGGATGGCGCAACATCTGCTGCGTCAGCCGGGCTGCGTCGGCGTGTTGCTTGGCGACCATCGCTTTACCTGTCAGGAGAGCAGCGAGATCAGCTTCCGTTCCTATCTGCGTGAATCGGGCGTCAGCCAGCGGGTGCTTGAGCCGTTAAAAACCCATGAATCAAATGAAGGCGGCTATCAGGCCACCCGCCAGTTGCTGGAGCAGCATGATGATCTGGTGATGATTTATGCGCCCTGCGGTGGCATTGAAGGTGTGGTGCAGGCCCTGCGAGACAGCGGCCGCCGTCAGATTGATTTGCTGTGCCACGGTCCGCTGCCCGGCGATGAGCTGGCGCTGATTGACGGCACGATATCACTGATGCTGCGGCACCGGATTGATGTGATGGCCGATGCGGTGATCGCCACCTGCCTGAACGGCGGGAGCGAGCAACGTGGTAACTTTGCCCAGGTGACCGTACCGTTCGAACTGGTGACGCGCGAAAACCTGTAAAACAGCGGTTTTAACGCATTTATGATAGAAAGCTATCATAAAATGAAGTTATTAAACGCGATCGCTATCAAAAAATGAAACTTTCATTGTTGTCTGTGATGAAATTTTTATTTGATACTGCCAGCTGTTCTCATCGCACAGGCAGATATCATGACCCTACACATTGCAAATGCGCCCTGCAGCTGGGGCGTAGACGATCCGAATAATCCATGGCTGCCGCCCTGCCAGAAAGTACTGACGGAGGCCGCGCAGGCGGGCTACCAAAGTATCGAGCTGGGTCCCTGGGGCTACCTGCCAACCGATCCCGATGAGCTGACCCGGCAGCTTAATCATCATGGCCTGTCGCTGGTGGCGGGCACCATTTTTGATGATTTAGTCAGTGAAGCGAATTTTCCGGCGCTGGTGACGCTGACCCACAACCTGTGCCGCAACCTGGCGCAGGTCCCGACTGCAACAAGAACCGCAGGCGTTAACGCGCCGCCGCCTTATCTGGTGATCATCGATTTTGGCAATCCGCAGCGGGCGAAATATGCCGGTCAGTCGGAAAAATCGCCGCGGCTCGACGATGAGGCGTGGCATCGCATGATGCAGCACATCACCATTCTGAGTCAGATCGCCTGGCAGGAGTATGGCGTGCGAGCGGTGATCCATCCGCATGCGGGTGGCTGTATTGAGTTCGCCGATGAACTGGCGCGGCTGGTGAACGATATTCCGCATCAGGTGGCCGGTTTATGTCTCGACACCGGCCATCTCTACTATGCCGGGATGGACCCGATTGACGCGCTGCAACGTTACTGGGCGCGCATCGACTATCTGCATTTCAAAGACGTTCATCATCAGCGGTGGCGCGACGCCATTACGCGTGGACTCGACTTCTTTAGCGCCTGCGCTGAAGGCGTACTGTGTCCGCTGGGGCAGGGCGCGATCGACTATCCGGCGGTGCGTGCTCTGCTGGCAGAACGTGACTATCAGGGCTGGATCACCATCGAACAGGAGCGTGACCCGCGCCAGGCCGACACCAGCCTGGCTGATGTTACCGCCAGCCTGCACTACCTGCGCTCAATCGGATTCTGAGGACAACATCATGATTAACGGTAAAAAAGCACTGAATCGCTCGTTGCGCTGGGGCATGGTTGGCGGCGGCGGGACCAGCTAGATTGGGTATATCCACCGTTCAGCGGCGCTGCGTGACGGCAACTTTTCGTTGCTGGCAGGCGCGTTTGATATTGATGTCGCACGCGGGCGTGAATTTGGCAATGCGCTTGGCGTGGCGTCAGACCGCTGTTATCCCGATTACGCCAGCCTGTTTGCCGCAGAAGCCGAACGGGAAGACGGGATAGAAGCGGTCTCGATCGCCACGCCCAACAATACCCATTTCGCCATCTGTCGGGCAGCGCTGAACGCCGGACTGCATGTGGTGTGCGAGAAGCCGCTCTGCTTCACCGTCGAAGAGGCGGATGAGCTGGAACAGCTGAGCCGGGAGAAGCAGAAGGTGGTCGGCGTGACCTACGGCTATGCCGGACATCAGCTGGTCCATCAGGCGCGTGAGATGATCGCTGCCGGTGCGCTGGGTGAGATCCGCATCGTCAATATGCAGTTTGCTCACGGCTTCCACAACGAGGCGGTGGAGTTACAGAGTGAAAGCACGCGCTGGCGGGTCGATCCGCGCTTTGTCGGCCCGAGTTATGTGCTGGGCGATCTCGCTACGCATCCGCTGTTTATTGCAGAAACGATGCTGCCACAGCTGAAAGTGACGCGGCTGCTCTGTTCTCGTCAGAGTTTTGTCGCCACCCGCGCGCCGCTGGAAGATAACGCCTTTGTGATGATGGAATATGACAACGGCGCAGTTGGCACGCTGTGGGCCTCGGCGGTGAATGCTGGCTCAATGCACGGCCAGAAGATTCGGGTGGTGGGCGCTAAAGCCAGCCTGGAGTGGTGGGATGAACAGCCAAATCAGCTGCGTTATGAAGTGCAGGGCGAACCGGTGCGGATTCTGGAGCGTGGCATGGGGTATCTCAGCCCGCGCGCACTGGAGGAGGACCGTATCGGCGGCGGTCATTCCGAAGGGCTGTTCGAAGCCTGGTCGAACCTTTACCGTCGCTTCGCGCTGGCAATGGACGCCAGCGATCGTGGCGACAGCGCCTTCCTGCAGGATTTCTGGTATCCCGATGTGCATGCCGGATTGATGGGCGTGCGCTGGGTGGCGCAGTGCGTGAAATCAGCGGATGCCGGTGCGGTATGGGTCGAATGCTGAGGCAAGGCGTGGCGTGAGCCTTCGAGGCCGGGTTTGCCGCGCTGAAATGCAAAAACCCGCCAGAGGCGGGTTCTTTAAAGATGGTGCCCGAACCCGGAAAAAAATGCCGGGAGCATTTTTTCATCGCACGCTGGCGTGCAGACCCGCAGGGCGAGCCACAGGGAAGTGGCGAGTACATCGAACCTTCGGGGCCGGGTTCGCCGCGCTGAAATGCAAAAACCCGCCAGAGGCGGGTTCTTTAAATATGGTGCCCGAACCCGGACAAAAATGCCGGGAGCATTTTTGCATCGCACGCTGGCGTGCGGACCCGCAGGGCGAGCCACAGGGAAGTGGCGAGTACATCGAACCTTCGAAGCCGGGTTTGCCGCGCTGAAATGCAAAAACCCGCCAGAGGCGGGTTCTTTAAATATGGTGCCCGAACCCGGAAAAAAATGCCGGGAGCATTTTTTCATCGCACGCTGGCGTGCAGACCCGCAGGGCGAGCCACAGGGAAGTGGCGAGTACATCGAACCTTCGGGGCCGGGTTCGCCGTCCTGAAATGCAAAAACCCGCCAGAGGCGGGTTCTTTAAATATGGTGCCCGAACCCGGAATCGAACCAGGGACACGGGGATTTTCAATCCCCTGCTCTACCGACTGAGCTATTCGGGCAACGGGGCGCATTAAACCGTAAAGGCCGCTGGGCGTCAACGGCTTTCACCAAAAAACCACGGGAAACGTGACTGATTGCCTGATTTTCAGTCAAAGCGGGTAAAACCTCAGGCCAGCGCGCCGTTTTTACGGCACAACGCAATGCTGTAAACATCTTCCGCCAGCCGCTGAGCCGTGGCGACATCCTGCACGTTGCGCTTCACCAGCAGTTTACTCAGGCAACCTTCCAGAATCAGCTCCATCTGATCGGCCACCATGCTCGGGTTGTCCAGCGCCTGGTCTAGCAGAATCTCATGCGTAAACTGCCATGACGCGCGCTTCTGCTGTTCCGCCAGTTGATGAATTGGCTGATCCGGCTGCGGATAGAAACTACAGGCGGCAATAAACAGACAGCCAGGGAAGCGGCCTTTGCTGACGTGTTCGCTTAGCACTTCATAACGCGCCATCAGCTTCTGGTCCGGCGACAGCGTCTCATCCAGCATGATCTGACGCCGCCAGGTATCAATCTGCTGGGCGTGATAACGCAGCGCATCATAGAGCAGGGCGTCACGATCGGGCCAGAACAGCCGGAGCTGATCGAGAGAAAGGTCGGTCTGGCCCGCCAGGGTTTCCAATGAGAGGGTGGCGGCGAGGCCGTTTTGTTCAAGCACATTCAGTGCATGCTCGAGTATTTGTTCACGCTGCAAGTGACTCTCCTCTGGTATGCAGGCCCGGCTGTTCACCGGACATAAGCCTGACTCCAGTGTTGTTTACGGGGTGAATTTCTGCAAATGTGCCCGGAAATCGGCGGCATTGAGAAACCCGGTGATGCGCGAGTCCGCGATCTCGTGGCCTTGCGCATCAAAGAATAAAATGGTCGGTAATCCCAGCACCTGAAGATGCTGCAACAGCGCATTATCGCTGGCGCTATTGGCGGTCACGTTGGCCTGTAGCAGCTGCACCCGGCTCAGGCTATCGCGTACCGCGCTGTCGCTAAAGGTGTATTTTTCAAACTCTTTACAGGCAACACACCAGTCGGCATACAGATCGACCATGGTGATGCGGCCGTTGGCCTGTTGCAGCGCCGTCTGCAACTGTTGCGGCGTCTGGACGGTCTGGAATGGCAGGTGGGCGACAGCCTGCTGCTGCGCCGGGCCGCCAAAGGCCCAGTCCTGTAGCGGACGGGCGCTGATCAGTGCGGCGGCCAGCACGATAATCTGTACGACGCGCCACTTGCCACTGCTGGCGCGCAGGCTGACGCTGAACGCCCAGCCAAAAAAGGCCACGCCCAGCAGGCTCCACAGCCGCAGTCCCCACAGGTCGCCCAGCACTCGCTCCATCAGGAAAACCGGCAGCGCCAGGATAACGAAACCAAAGCCCTCTTTTACCGTCTGCATCCACGGTCCGCTCTTCGGCAGCAGCTTATTGCCAAACAGGGTCACGGCGATCAGCGGTAAGCCCATCCCGACCGCATAGAGCCAGAGAGTACCGGCGCCGGCCCATAAATTACCGCTCTGGGCGATATAGAGCAGAATAGCGCTGAGCGGCGCGGTGGTGCAGGGCGAGCAGATTAAACCGGCCAGCGCGCCCATCAAAAATACGCCTGGCAGCGAGCCGCCCTGCTGGCGATTGCTCCACAGGGTTAAGCGGGTTTGCAGGCTGGCCGGCAGTTGCAGCGTAAACAGACCAAACATCGACAGCGCCAGCACGATAAACAGCGCCGACAGTGCCGACAGCACCCACGGATGTTGCAGGGCTGCCTGGAAACGCAGCCCGGCAGCCGCCACGATCAGACCCAGCAGGGTGTAGGTCAGCGCCATGCCCTGGACATAGACCATCGCAAGCGCAAACAGTCGGCCAAAAGAATAGTGGCGCTGGCCGCCAAGAATAATGCCGGAAATCAGCGGATACATCGGCAGCACGCAGGGCGTGAAGGCGACGCCAATGCCGATCAGCAACGCCCACAGCGGTGAAAACGGCAGCGGCGTGGCTGGTGCAGGCGCGGTATTAACCGGCGCAGCAGCAGTGCTGGCCGCTACCGGACTCAGCGGCACGGTGCGGGTTTCGGGGGGATAACAGAATCCGGCGGCGGCACAGCCCTGATAGGTGACGCTAAGCGTGGCCCCACGGGCGGCCTGTTGTAGCGTTACCGGCACCGTCAGATCCTGCCGATAGATCTGGCTCTTGCCGTAGAATTCATCTTCGTGCGGCTGACCGGCGGGCAGCGTCAGCGGTGCCAGCGTGGCGTTGGCCGGCGTGACGTGGATCTGCTGACGATAGAGGTAGTAGCCCGTTTTTACTTTCCAGTGCAGGTTGAGCTGCGCTCCCTGCTGGTCGAAATCAAAACCAAACGCCTGATCGACCGGGACAAAGCGGCTGCTGGCGGGGTTGGAAAAAAGCGATGCGTGCGCCTGCAGGCTGATAAACAGCACCAGCAGCAGCGTAATTAAGCGAGAGATGCGTGCAGCCATGACAAGTATTCACTGTCTCCATGTTGAACCGGAAGCGCCAGCAGTTCAGGCACATCGTAGGGATGCGCCTGCCTGAGCAGATCGAACAGTGCCTGCTGGTGATCGCTATCGCATTTCAGCAGCATCTGCACTTCGCTGCTCTGTTCGAGCTGACCCTGCCAGACGTAATACGAGGTAGCACCCGGCAGCAGCGTGACGCAGGCCGCCAGTCTGGCCTCAAGCGCCAGGGCGGCCAGACGTTGCGCCGTCGCCTGATCGGGTGCAGTGCAAAGGACAACGATGGCGTTCATCGTAATGCTCCTGTTTAAAAGAGCCCCGATGATAGCACGCTCAGTCAGCGACGCGATTATCGGGCTATAACAGCAACCCGCCAAAGACAAAGCCCGCCATCACCGACAGCGTAATGGCGATCACGCCGGGAATGATAAAGGCATGGTTGAAAACAAACTTGCCAATCCGGGTCGATCCGGTGTCATCCATCTCCACGGCCGCCAGTAAAGTCGGGTAGGTCGGCAGGACGAACAGCGCCGAAACCGCGGCAAACGAGGCGATGGCGGTAAGCGGCGACACGCCCAGCAGCAAGGCGGCAGGCATCAGCGCCTTAGTGGTTGCCGCCTGCGAGTAGAGCAGCATTGAGGCGAAGAACAGCACCAGCGCCAGCATCCACGGGTAGGTTTTCAGCATATCGCCGGCCACCATCTGGATCTCTGCCAGGTGGGCTTTAACAAAGGTATCGCCCAGCCAGGCGACACCCATCACGCAGATACAGGCACTCATGCCGGACTTAAAGGTGCTGGCGCTGAGGATCTCGCTGGTATCCAGTTTACAGGTCAGGCTGATCAGGGTGGCGATAGTCAGCATAAACACCACAATCGCTTCATTACGCGGCAGCAGCGGGTTGGCGATCAGGCCAAGACTGGCACTGGTGAGCGTGGCGTAGACCACCACGGCGATGATACCGAGCAGAAACAGCAGCACCGATTTTTTCGCGCCCGGTTTGGGCTGGTAGACGCTGGCACCGCGCAGCGTAACGTCGCCTTTCGCCAGTCGCGCCTGGTAGACCTCATCATCCTTCAGCTCTTTACCGAGGAAGTTGGTCACCAGCGCGGCCAGAAACAGGCCGACCATGGTCGAGGGGATCGCGATAGCCAGCAGCGTAATGTAGCTGATGCCACGCGGCTCAAGCAGGGTAGCGAAGAATACCACCGCCGCTGAAATGGGCGAGGCGGTAATGGCGATCTGCGAAGCGACCACGGCGATCGACAGCGGGCGCGAAGGGCGGACGCCTTGCTCTTTCGCCACTTCAGCGATTACCGGCAGCGTCGAGAAGGCCGTATGACCGGTACCCGCCAGCAGCGTCATCAGATAGGTTACCAGCGGTGCCAGTAGCGTGACGTGACGCGGATGACGGCGCAGCAGCCGTTCGGCGAGGCTGACCAGATAATCCATTCCGCCGGCGACCTGCATGGCCGCGATAGCCGCAATGACCGCCATAATAATTTCGATCACGTCGAACGGGATCATGCCCGGCGGCAAGCCAAAGCCCAGCGTCAGGATCAGCACGCCCATGCCGCCAGCGAACCCAATGCCAATGCCGCCAAGGCGCGCACCCAACCAGATCGCCAGTAAGACGACAAGCAGCTCAACCACAAACATGCATCACTCCTGAGAATTTAACCTGAGATTATCAGTTGTGCTGTTTACCAAAGAAAAAGGCACACCGTGTTGATCGCGGTGTGCCTTTAGTAAACCAGCGTCGGTTAAACCTTACTGCTCGTTTTCGTCGGTATAACGTTTCGCTTTATAAACCGGATACATCAGGTTCTGGACCGAGAAAATATCGTCCAGCTCGCTTTCGGTCAGCAAGCCGCGCTCCAGCACCACTTCACGTACGCTTTTACCGGTTTCGGCGCAGATTTTGCCGACGATATCGCCGTTATGGTGGCCGATATACGGGTTAAGGTAGGTGACGATACCGATTGAGTTAAAGACGTAGGCTTCGCACACCGCGCGGTTGGCGGTAATGCCGTTGACGCACTTCTCCAGCAGGTTGTAGCAGGCGTTGGTCAGGATGCTGATCGATTCAAACAGCGCCTGGCCAATCACCGGCTCCATTACGTTCAGCTGCAGCTGACCGGCTTCGGAAGCCATGGTGACGGTGATGTCGTTGCCGATCACTTTGAAGCAGACCTGATTAACCACTTCCGGCACTACCGGATTGACTTTGGCTGGCATGATCGACGAACCGGCCTGTAACTCCGGCAGGTTGATTTCATTCAGGCCAGCGCGCGGACCGGAAGAGAGCAGGCGCAGGTCGTTACAGATCTTAGAGAGCTTCACCGCCAGGCGTTTCAGTGACGAGTGCACCATCACGTAGGCACCGCAGTCTGAGGTCGCTTCGATCAGATCTTCCGCCGGCACCACCGGCAGGTTGCTGACTTCCGCCAGACGCTGCACGGCAAGGTGCTGATAACCGTCCGGCGTATTCAGGCGGGTACCGATGGCGGTCGCGCCGAGGTTCACTTCCAGCAGCAGCTCGCCGGTGCGCAGAATGCTTTTGGTCTCTTCATTCAGCAGCACGCTGAAGGCGTGAAATTCCTGACCCAGCGTCATCGGCACCGCATCCTGTAACTGGGTTCGGCCCATTTTGAGGATGGTCTGGAACTCGTCGGCCTTACGCTCAAAACCGTCGGCCAGCTGGCTGATGCCATCCAGCAGCTTCAGCAGCGAACTGTAAACCGCGATGCGGAAACCGGTCGGGTAGGCGTCATTGGTCGACTGACATTTGTTCACGTGATCGTTAGGGTTGAGGTACTGATATTCACCTTTCTGGTGGCCCATCAGTTCCAGACCGATGTTTGCCAGCACCTCATTGGTGTTCATGTTGACCGAGGTGCCAGCACCGCCCTGATAGACATCCACCGGAAACTGATCCATGCAGCGGCCTTTATTGAGCACTTCATCGCAGGCCTGAATGATGGTATCGGCAATGTTGCGGGGGATCGTTTGCAGCTCTTTGTTGGCCATCGCCGCCGCTTTTTTTACCATCACCATCCCGCGGACAAATTCGGGTATGTCGCTGATTTTACTGTTGCTGATGTAAAAATTTTCAATCGCACGCAGAGTATGAACGCCATAATAGGCATCCGCCGGTACTTCGCGCATACCTAACAGGTCTTCTTCGATACGAATGTTGTTCGCCATGATAACCTTCTTGTTGTTGCCGCTAACCATCACAGATGATGTGTTTATTTTGTCGTGGTGTACCCGTAACGACATTTTATCCGTCTTCATACTGGTGAGCACGATCATATTCTGATGCATCAGAAAAGTACGCATGCAGATCACTTAATGCTGCCGTCAGGTTAACGATATGTGAAACAGGTTACAAAATTAACCCTGCGGGATAAATTTGACAGGATCGGTTGAAAATGGCGGCACGGGTGCCCATCTCTTTTCTTATCATCACTAAGATGAACGCTTTCTGCTGAACGGCACGCTGCCGGTCAGCCCACACTTACAGGAGAGTACGGTGCGCTGGATACCGTTATTAGTCTTTTTTGTCCTGGCCTGGATTGAAATTTCACTGTTTATTCAGGTCGCCCACGTCATGGGCGTGCTGCTCACCATGCTGCTGGTGGTCTTCACCTCCTGCATCGGGGTGTCGCTGGTCAAAAATCAGGGCATGAAGAATTTCATGCTGATGCAGGAGAAGCTGGCGCGTAATGAAAGCCCGGCGAAAGAGATGATCAAGAGCGTGTCGCTGATCATCGCCGGTTTTCTGCTGCTGCTGCCCGGCTTCTTTACCGACCTGCTGGGCCTGTTGCTGTTGCTGCCGCCGGTGCAGAAGCATCTGACGCTGAAGCTGATGCCGCATCTGCGCGTCTGGCGCGGTCCGGGTGCCGGCCCTGACAGCGGCTATACCATGGATGGCGAGTTCGAACGCAAAAACAGCGATCGCCTTGAGCACCATGACGATCCGAAAGATCGCTGACGGTGTCATTGCCACAGTAAAACGCAACCTTCGGGTTGCGTTTTTTATTTCCGCTGGCGATCTTTCTGCCGGTTGCTCAAAAAGCCATCAGTTATCACATCTGCGTAAAAAATTTGTTGTCTGCCCCCTTGAAAGGGCGTGGTCGCGGCCCTATCTCTCAGGTCACGAGGCCGGAAGCCATGCAGCCCGGTGTTCAACCCCAAAACTGAATGATTGGACTTCTCAAAGGAGAGCTATCAAATGAAAATTCGTCCATTGCACGATCGCGTTATCGTCAAGCGTAAAGAAGTTGAAGCTAAATCAGCTGGCGGCATCGTGCTGACCGGTTCTGCAGCCGGCAAATCCACCCGTGGTGAAGTGCTGGCTGTCGGCAACGGCCGCATCCTTGAGAGTGGTGACGTTAAGCCGCTGGACGTGAAGGTTGGCGACATCGTGATCTTCAGCGAAGGTTACGGCGCGAAAACCGAGAAAATCGATAACGAAGAGGTGCTGATCATCTCTGAGAGCGACATCCTGGCGGTTGTTGAAGCGTAATTTTTTCGCGTAATTCACTGAACGAAACGAATTTAAGGGATATTTAAAATGGCAGCTAAAGACGTAAAATTCGGTAATGACGCACGCGTAAAAATGCTGCGTGGCGTGAACGTACTGGCAGATGCAGTAAAAGTTACCTTGGGCCCAAAAGGCCGTAACGTGGTTCTGGATAAATCTTTTGGTGCACCGACCATCACTAAAGATGGTGTTTCTGTGGCACGTGAAATCGAACTGGAAGACAAGTTCGAGAACATGGGCGCGCAGATGGTGAAAGAAGTTGCCTCTAAAGCGAATGACGCTGCGGGCGACGGTACCACCACTGCTACCGTACTGGCGCAGTCTATCATCACTGAAGGCCTGAAAGCCGTTGCCGCGGGTATGAACCCGATGGACCTGAAGCGCGGTATCGACCAGGCAGTTATCGCTGCGGTTGAGAAACTGAAAGCGCTGTCTGTACCGTGCTCAGACTCTAAAGCGATTGCGCAGGTAGGTACCATCTCTGCTAACTCCGATGAAACCGTGGGCCAGCTGATTGCTCAGGCGATGGAGAAAGTCGGTAAAGAAGGCGTGATCACCGTTGAAGAAGGCACCGGCCTGCAGGACGAGCTGGATGTGGTAGAAGGTATGCAGTTCGATCGCGGTTACCTGTCACCTTACTTCATCAACAAACCAGAAACCGGTGCGATTGAACTGGAATCTCCGTTCATCCTGCTGGCTGACAAGAAAATTTCTAACATCCGTGAAATGCTGCCAGTGCTGGAAGCCGTGGCGAAAGCCGGCAAACCACTGCTGATCATCGCGGAAGACGTAGAAGGCGAAGCGCTGGCTACCCTGGTGGTTAACACCATGCGCGGCATCGTGAAAGTAGCTGCGGTTAAAGCACCAGGCTTCGGCGACCGTCGTAAAGCCATGCTGCAGGATATCGCTATCCTGACCGGTGGTACTGTGATTTCTGAAGAGATCGGCATGGAGCTGGAAAAAGCAGCTCTGGAAGATCTGGGTCAGGCAAAACGCGTTGTGATCAACAAAGACACCACCACCATCATCGACGGTGTGGGTGAAGAAGCGACGATTCAGGGTCGTGTTACCCAGATTCGTCAGCAGATCGAAGAAGCCACTTCTGACTACGACAAAGAAAAATTGCAGGAGCGTGTCGCTAAACTGGCAGGCGGCGTTGCCGTTCTGAAAGTGGGCGCAGCAACTGAAGTTGAAATGAAAGAGAAGAAAGCCCGCGTTGAAGATGCCCTGCATGCAACCCGTGCTGCGGTAGAAGAAGGTGTGGTTGCTGGTGGTGGTGTGGCGCTGGTTCGCGTTGCAGCTCAGCTGGCCGATCTGCGTGGTCAGAACGAAGATCAGAACGTCGGTATCAAAGTTGCGCTGCGCGCAATGGAATCTCCACTGCGTCAGATCGTTTCTAACGCCGGTGAAGAACCATCAGTGGTCGCTAACAACGTGAAAGCGGGCGACGGTAACTACGGTTACAACGCGCAGACTGAAGAGTACGGCAACATGATCGACTTCGGTATCCTGGACCCAACCAAAGTGACCCGTTCTGCTCTGCAGTACGCGGCTTCTGTTGCGGGTCTGATGATCACCACCGAATGTATGGTCACTGACCTGCCAAAAGGCGACGCACCTGATTTAGGCGGCGGCGCTGGCGGTATGGGTGGCATGGGCGGTATGGGCGGCATGATGTAATCTGCCGTTGACTGCTTAAGTCATCTGGAACCCCCGATCGGAAACGGTCGGGGGTTTTTCTTTTGGGACGGAAAATAGTATAAGTAGTGGCGCAATCGTTCGTCTTTCCTCTTGATATGTCACGCTGTCTGCTGCTGCGCCGCCGGATCCACTGGCTTAAACCAGACCATCAGGATCGGCATGCTTGCCAGCCTGCAAGCGGCATGAAATATTGAGACGATATAACGGGATAAGGGCAATGAATGTGCAGAAAGAAAAAACATTTTTCTGCTACGCTGCCACCCGACTCTGATGATAATAAATGGGGATTACAATGCGGATTAACCTCTTGCTCGGACTGACGGCTGGCGCGTTATTGCTGGCGGGCTGTAGCAGCTCTACTCAACTGTCCTCGGCAGGCCAGCGCGTGACTTTTACCGATCAGCAGCCCGGCAGTGAGTGTCAGCTTCTGGGGAATCTTACCGGCTCACAGAGTAACTGGCTGAGCGGGGCAGGCGGGGAAACCAGCGCCCTGCGCGGTGCAGCAAATGACCTGCGCAACCGTGCAGCGGAAATGGGCGGCAACGTGATTTACGGCGCAACCAGTCCGACGCAGAACCTGCTGTCCGCGTTCGCGCCACTCGACAGTAAAATGTCCGGTCAGGTTTACAAGTGCCCGTAAGGTGAATCCGGCATCATGCCTTCTTCAGACGGCCGGCCTTGCGTCGGCCGTTTTTATTCCTGCCGCAGTTGCAGATCGAGCGGCGTTTTACTCGGCTCTCCGCCAATCTCGCGCGCCAGCTTAGGCACCAGATAACCCGAAACCTGCGACAGCAGCGCCCGCACCAGTTGCCGTGCGTCGTCGTCTGATACGTAGAAATGGGCGGCACCCTGCACCTTGTCCAGCACGTGCAGGTAGTAGGGCAGAATGCCCGCATCGAACAGCGCATTGCTCAGCGTTGCCAGCGTCCGGGCATTGTCGTTGACGCCGCGCAGCAGCACGCTCTGATTGAGCAGCGTCACGCCTGCACGCTTCAGCTCTCTCATCGCCTCACGCAGTGCGTCGTCAATCTCCTGCGCATGGTTGATGTGCGTCACCATCAGCACCTGCAGCCGCGTTTCACTGAGCATCTGACAAAGTGCGTCGGTAATCCGCGCCGGGATCACCACCGGTAAACGGCTATGGATACGCAGCCGTTTCAGGTGCGGGATTTTCTCCAGCGCCGCAATCAGCCAGGCGAGTTCATGATCTTTCGCCATCAGCGGATCGCCGCCGGAGAAGATGATCTCATCCAGCTCCGGATGATCGGCGATATAGTCCAGTGCCGCCTGCCAGTTACGCTTATTTCCCTGATTATCCTGGTAAGGAAAATGACGGCGGAAGCAGTAGCGACAGTTGACCGCACAGCCGCCTTTCACCAGCAATAAGGCGCGGTTTTGGTATTTATGCAGCAAACCAGGGACAACGTTGCTTTGTTCATCCAGCGGATCGGTGCTATAACCTGGCGCATCGATGAATTCCTGGCGTTGAGTCAGTACCTGAAGCAGCAGCGGGTCGTGCGCATCACCTTTCTTCATCCGGTTGATGAATGCACGGGGAACGCGCAAGGCGAAAAGACGCCGCGCATCCGCCCCGTCGGCCAGCTCAGTGTGCTGATCCAGGGCTAAAATCCGCAGTAATTCATCAGGTTCAGTGACAACATCAGCAAGTTGCTGCAACCAATCTTCTCTGGAAGGTGTTTTTAGGGTTACAATGTGTGCCATTTTTTTGGCTTAGTACCAGTATCAATTTTCGTAGAGGGCCTTCATGGCGACTTATTCTAGCAACGATTTCCGTCCCGGTCTTAAAATCATGTTCGAAGGCGAGCCGTATGCCATCGAATCCAGTGAGTTCGTTAAACCGGGTAAAGGTCAGGCATTCGCGCGCGTTAAAATGCGTCGCCTGCTGACGGGTTCTCGCGTTGAGAAAACTTTCAAATCCACCGACTCCGCCGAAGGCGCAGACGTTATGGATACCAACCTGAACTACCTGTACAACGACGGTGAGTTCTATCACTTCATGCACCCGGAAAGCTTCGAGCAGTTCCAGGTTGAAGAGAAAACCGTCAGCGATGCCGCAAAATGGCTGCAGGATAACGCTGAATGTATCGTTACGCTGTGGAATGGCCGTCCAATCGCCGTTCAGCCGCCGAACTTTATCGAAGCCGAAATCGTTGAAACCGATCCTGGTCTGAAAGGTGACACCGCGGGTACAGGCGGTAAGCCAGCCAAGCTGTCTACCGGCGCAGTGGTGAAAGTGCCATTGTTCGTGCAAGAGGGCGAAGTGGTCAAAGTTGACACCCGCTCTGGCGAATACGTGTCACGCGTAAAATAAGTGCCGCAGGCGCATCTCAGATGCGCCTTTTTCTTGTGTGAGTGAAAAAATGAAAAAACTGGCAAAATTAATCGCATTCGCGTTGCTGGTCTCCTCTGCGCTGAGCGCCTGCAACACTTTCCACGGTTTTGGCGAAGATGTCTCCCACTTAGGTGGTGCCATTTCACGTGCGGCAAACTGACTGTTAACCTTCGTCTATTTTGTGGAATCGTCAGCGGCAGTCGTCGGAAATCCGGCTATGCTTAAAACGCTGTACTTTTACATCCATCAAAAAGGACATTGTTATGTTAAAGAAAAGTATTGTCACTTTCTTCTCTGTACTGGTGCTCTCTTCACTGCTGACGGCTTGTAATACCACACGTGGCGTGGGCGAAGACGTAGAAGCGGGTGGTCAGGCGATTCAAAACAGCACGAAGTAACCCGTTATTCCAACCGGTACGAAACCTTTTTCGTACCGGCTGTTCGCTTCCGCACTATTTCTGTTTTACCCAGATTAACTCGTCAACCGGGAAGCCATCCCGACGCGCCTGATCGACCAGCTTCTCTTTCACGCCCGGCTCCAGCTGCGGAGTGCGCGACAGAATCCACAGATAGTGGCGATTCGGTCCACATACCAGCGCATAGCGGTAGTCCGGATCGAGAGCAATCACGTTATAGCCGCCGTAGAAGGGGCCGAAGAAGGAGACTTTCAACGCCGCACGCTGCGGGTCGCCGGTAAAGTAGGCCTTGCCGATGCTCTCCTGCCAGCGCTGTTTCTTCACGTTGTAGCCACGATTGATCACTTTCAGGCCGCCATCTTCACGCGGGCTATAGTTCGCCGTCACCTGTTCAAGGCCGCGTTCGAAAGGGTGATTCAGGCGGGCAATCTCATACCACTGACCGAGATAGCGCTGGCTGTCAAAGTTTTCGATTACGGTGACGTTCTTTGGCGGCGTGGTGCTACAGGCGACGGAGAGAAAAGCGCTCAGGCTGGCAACAACAGTTTTCCATGGAGACATAGTGGGATTCCTTTGTGATTTAACTGCTTAAGTATAGAAGCCGAAACGCTGTTTTTGGCAGCGCGGGCGCGAGATTGTTTGCCGCAGGCATTGCAGGTAGACTTCCACCCCTTATTTGTATCAGGAGTCATCACCATGAGCGAAACGGCAAGCTGGCAACCAAGCGCATCCATCGCCAATTTGTTAAAACGCGCGGCGATTTTAGCCGAAGTGCGTCGTTTCTTTGCCGATCGTGGCGTACTGGAAGTCGATACGCCAGCGATGAGTCAGGCGACCATCACCGATATTCATCTGGTGCCGTTCCAGACGCGGTTTGTCGGGCCGGGTGCCGCACAAGGGCGCGATCTCTGGCTGATGACCAGCCCGGAATACCACATGAAACGCCTGCTGGCCGCCGGCAGCGGGCCGATTTACCAGATGGCGCGCAGCTTCCGCAATGAAGAAGCGGGGCGTCACCATAACCCGGAATTTACCATGCTGGAGTGGTACCGGCCGCACTACGACATGTATCGTCTGATGAACGAAGTCGACGATCTGATGCAGCAGGTGCTGGAGTGCGACAGCGCAGAATCACTCTCTTATCAGCAGGCGTTTATTCGTCATCTGGAGATTGATCCGCTGTCGGCAGACAAGGCCCAGCTGCGTGAAGCGGCGGAAAAGCTGGGTGAAGGCGAACTGGCGCGGGCGGAAGAGGATCGCGATACCCTGCTGATGCTGCTGTTTATGCTGGGCGTGGAACCGAAGATTGGTCAGGATAAGCCTTGCTTCGTTTATCACTTCCCGGCCAGCCAGGCGGCGCTGGCGGAGATCAGCACCGAGGATCACCGTGTGGCAGAACGTTTCGAGGTCTACTACAAGGGCATCGAACTGGCGAACGGTTTCCGTGAGCTGACTGACAGCCGCGAACAGCGTCAGCGCTTCGAGCAGGATAACCGTCGGCGCGCGGCGCGCGGCCTGCCACAGCATCCGATTGATACCAACCTGCTGGATGCACTGGCGCACGGTATGCCAGCCTGTTCCGGGGTGGCGCTGGGTGTAGATCGGTTGATTATGCTGGCGCTGAAAGCGGAATCACTGAGTGAAGTGATCGCCTTCCCGGTCGATCGCTGTTAACCATCTGGCGGGAAAACGGTGGAAAGGGCAGGGATGGCCCAGCCGATCGCAAAGGAGACCTATTTCCCTGTAGGTCGGCCTCGCCTTCCTGGCTCGGACGCTTTGCTCTTCAGCTGGGCCAGCCCTGCCTGTCAGGCTAAATCATGGCGGCTGGTATGCCGCGTGCTGTGCTACTGGCTACTGTCCGGAAATTCCTGAATCGTTACCGGCAGCGTCAGCTTCTGATCATTTCGCAGTACCCGCACATCAATCACTGAACCCGGGCGAATCTCAGCCACCTGGTCCATCGTTTCCTGGGCGGACACTGCGGGCTTGCCGTTGACGCTCAGCAACACATCATTGGCCTGAATACCGGCTTTATCGGCCGGACCGTCCGGGGTCACCACGCTAACGATAATGCCCTGAACCCGATCCAGATTGCTGCCCTGACCGTGCAGCGGCGGCAGTTCGCGGCCGGTAATGCCGATGTAGCCGCGAATCACCCGGCCATCACGAATCAGCTTATCCATAATTTTTGAGGCCAGCGCGGTCGGAATAGCGAATCCAATGCCTTCCGGCGTTTCGCCGTCATTGCTTTTGTCGAAGGTCAGGGTGTTGATGCCCATCAATTCGCCCAGCGAGTTGATCAGCGCGCCGCCAGAGTTACCCTGGTTGATAGAGGCATCGGTTTGCAGGAAGTTCTGCCGGCCTGATGAACTTAAGCCGACCCGTCCGGTGGCGCTGATAATGCCCTGGGTAACCGTCTGGCCGAGGTTGTAGGGATTGCCGATCGCCATTACCACATCGCCGATATGGGCCAGACGTTTAGGATTGATCGGGATTACCGGCAGGCTGGAGGCGGTAATTTTCAGCACCGCCAAATCGGTCATTGCGTCTGAACCAACCAGCGTCGCTTCGAAGAAACGGCCATCCTGTAACGCCACAATAATCTGGTCAGCATTGTTGATGACGTGCTTATTGGTCAGGATGTAACCTTTTGCGTTCATGATCACCCCGGAACCCAGGGTAGTGATGCCACGATTGTTATTACCGTGTGCGCTACGGTTGTAGACGTTGACGACCGCAGGCACGGCGCGGCGCACCCCCTGATTAAAGCTAAAGGGTGTTTCGTCGTTACTGTCATCGTGGTTATAGAGGGCGTCGCTGCCCATACGCAGTGCAGGCAGTGCTGCGAGCAAAATACCCGCCACAATCAGGCCCAGCACCACGGCACGCAAAAGTTTAAGAAACATGGTGTTAAATCACGCCAGGGGAGATCGCTGGGCAGAATAGCATGAGAGCGGCGGACACACACGTGCTTGTGTCCGCCATAATGCGAGGTTTATCTCAACAACAGATAGATACTTTCATCACCGCGGACCACATTCAGCGCCAGTACCGGCGGTTTCCCTTCCAGCACTTTACGCATTTCAGCGATCGACTGAACGCGATTGCGGTTAACGCCAACAATCACATCATCTTTTTGCAGACCAACCTGTTCAGCTGGCGTGCCTTTCTCGATGGTGTCGACCTTAACCCCTTTGTCACCGGTTTTGGTCTGGCCATCACTCAGGGTGGCACCCTGCAGCGCAGGCGACATCAACTGGGCACTGGCGGTGGTTTGTGCGCTTTGCTCCAGCGTAACGGTGACGGTGATCGGTTTACCTTCACGCAGCAAACCAAGTTTGACCTGCTCGCCTGGCGCGGTGGTGCCGATTTTCACCCGCAGTTCGGCAAAGCTGGTGATCGGTTTGTCATTCACTGAGGTGATGATATCGCCAGATTTCACACCCGCTTTCTGGGCTGCTGACTGCGGCAATACTTCAGAGACAAACGCGCCGCGCTGCGCATCAACGTTAAACGCTTTGGCCATGTCAGCAGTCATTTCGGTGCCTTTAATACCGAGCTGGCCACGCTTCACTTCACCATATTTGATCAGCTGCTGGGCAAGATTGATCGCCATGTCGCTGGGAATGGCGAAGCCGATGCCGATATTGCCGCCGCTTGAGGCCAGAATCGCGGTATTAATCCCGATCAGCTCGCCGTTGAGATTAACCAGCGCGCCGCCTGAGTTGCCGCGGTTTATCGCCGCATCGGTCTGGATAAAGTTTTCCAGCCCTTCCAGATTCAGGCCGCTACGGCCCAATGCAGAGATGATACCGGAGGTCGCAGTCTGACCCAGACCAAACGGGTTGCCGATCGCTACCGCAAAATCGCCCACTTTTAGCTGGTCGGAATCGGCTACTTTTACCTGCGTCAGGTTTTTTGCGCCCTGGATCTGAATCAGTGCGATGTCGGTCTGCTCATCATGACCGATCAGTTTGGCTTCATATTCACTGCCGTCGCCCAACTGCACATTGATCTTATCCGCGCCGTTGACCACGTGGTTATTGGTCAGCACGTATCCTTTGGCCGCATCAATGATTACGCCCGACCCCAGACCTTCAAACGGCTGTGGCTGATTATTGCCGCCGGGCATCTGGCCAAAGAAGCGTTTCAGCGGCTCAGGAATATCCTGCGCCTGATCGGCCGATTCGGTACCTTCAACGTGAACGCTGACCACGGCGGGCAGCACTTTCTCCAGCATTGGCGCCAGGCTTGGCAGCGGCTGGCCGGCAATTTGTGCTGGCAGCGTCGCCATCGCGTCTGGCGCGGCGGCAAGGCTCATCCCAATACTCAAGGCTAATGCGCTAAACAGTCGTGCTTGTTTTTTCATTGCTACAACGCTCTCGCTGCAAAAAGTGGGGGGAATTACTCAGTGTGACAGTCGTTTGAGGTCAGGGTTCGCAAAAACCGTGGGCGCAGACGGGCTGCGCCCCAAAAAGATTAGTCGCGGGCAGGGCGCTCGCCGCGCAGTAAACCGGATGCCCCTTCAGAGTAGTCGCGCGGCATCTGTACCGGGACCTGATCGTTATCGGCTTCAGCTTCGGTTAACTGATAAGCAAACGGGTTCTTTTCACCCGGCAGATCGGGCAGCAGGTCATTCGACCCTTTCGCCATATGCTGATAGAGCTGACGATAGTCACGCGCCATGTTGTCCAGCAATTCCGCGCTTTGCGCAAAGTGGTTAGTCAGTTCCTGACGGTAATCCGCCAGTTCCGCTTTCGATTTTTCCAGTTCGTACTGCATGCTGCGCTGCTCACGCAATTTCCTGTTGCCAAAACGCATGGCTACTGCGCCGACAATAATGCCTACCACTAAACCAATTAGCCCGTATTCCCAGGTCATAATGACTCCCGTGTTATTTCCGTTGTTCCGTAGGGCATTGCACCATTCCAATAGTAGTCACTATACCCGTTAATCTTATGGATGTGGAACTCTGGAGCGGCATGGCTTAGTGTAGAACGGCCTTTTTTTCGACAACAGCTGTATGAATCAGACAAAATTCAGGGACTCTGAGAGAACAATGCAAACCTCATCTCCGCTTGCCCGCTATGAGCAGGCGCTGTCGCAGGGCGAATTCAAGCCCGATGACGTACAACGTGAAGCCATTACCCGTTTAGACGCGCTCCAGCAAGCACTGGCCGCACGTCAGCAAACTGCTGCGCCTGCGACATCTGGCCTGCTGGGTCGCCTGTCGAAACTGATCGGCAAAGAGAAAAACGAACCCCTGCCACCGCTGCGCGGTTTATATATGTGGGGCGGTGTGGGTCGCGGGAAAACCTGGGTAATGGATCTGTTTTTTCAGTCTATTCCTGGCAATCGCAAACTGCGGCTGCACTTTCATCGCTTTATGTTGCGGGTACACGAAGAGCTGACGCAACTGCAGGGACAGAGCGATCCGCTGCTGATCATCGCCGACCGGTTTAAAGCCGAAACCGATATCCTCTGTTTCGACGAGTTTTTCGTTTCTGACATCACCGATGCGATGCTGCTTGGCACCCTGATGGAAGCGCTGTTTGAACGCGGTATCGCGCTGGTTGCCACCTCAAATATTCCGCCAGACGATCTCTATCGCAACGGGTTACAGCGTGCGCGTTTCCTGCCGGCGATTGAGCAGATCAAAACCCACTGTGATGTGATGAACGTCGATGCCGGCATCGATTACCGGTTGCGGACGCTGACCTCGGCCCATCTGTGGAACTACCCGCTGAATGACAAGACCCACGCTGAAATGGGGCGGATGTTTCAGGCGCTGGCGGGCGGCAAACCGGAACAGGCACCGGTCCTGGAGATCAACCATCGCCAGATGCCGACGCTCGGCGTCAGTGACGGGGTACTGGCGATCAACTTCACCACGCTGTGCGGGGAAGGACGCAGCCAGCATGACTATATTGCGCTCTCGCGTCGCTTCCACAGCGTCCTGCTGCATGATGTGCCGGTGATGATTTATAAGACCGAGGATCAGGCGCGTCGTTTTCTGGCGCTGGTCGATGAATTCTACGAACGCCATGTGAAACTGGTGGTGGCAGCGGAAACCTCGCTGACCGAGATTTATCAGGGCACGCGGCTGAAATTTGAGTATCAGCGCTGCTTATCACGTCTGCAGGAGATGCAGAGCGAGGAGTATCTGCGCCTGCCGCACCTGCCGTGAGAATAAAGCAGATAAATAGTGAAATAGGGTTCGATTTTTGTAACTGACTTCTCTATAATCTTGCGACCCCACGTTACAGCAAAGGATTTTTTTCCCAAATCCTCTGTGTTCCAGTAACTCTATCCGAAGGGGTGGCTTGCTGGTCAAAATGGTCGTGTGAGCCTCAATCGTTTACTTAAGCGTTTGGGATTTCACCAACGTGTAACTTAATTTGGGTAAGCTTTTCGATGAAAACTTTTACAGCTAAACCAGAAACCGTCCAACGTGACTGGTTTGTAGTTGACGCAACGGGCAAAACTTTGGGTCGCCTGGCGACTGAACTGGCGCGCCGTCTGCGTGGTAAGCATAAAGCGGAATACACTCCGCACGTTGATACTGGTGATTACATCATCGTTCTGAACGCAGAAAAAGTTGCTGTAACCGGCAACAAGCGTACTGACAAGATTTACTATCACCACACTGGTCACATCGGTGGTATCAAACAGGCGACCTTTGAAGAGATGATTGCTCGCCGTCCTGAGCGTGTGATTGAGATCGCGGTTAAAGGCATGCTGCCGAAGGGCCCGCTGGGTCGTGCTATGTACCGTAAACTGAAAGTTTACGCAGGCAACGAGCACACCCATGCGGCACAGCAACCGCAAGTTCTTGACATTTAATCGGGATTAAAGGCAATGGCTGAAACTCAAAACTACGGCACTGGTCGCCGCAAAAGCTCTACCGCTCGCGTATTTATTAAGCCGGGTAGCGGTAACATCGTTATTAACCAACGTTCTCTGGAACAGTACTTCGGTCGCGAAACTGCCCGCATGGTAGTTCGTCAGCCGCTTGAGCTGCTGGACCTGGTTGGTAAATTCGATCTGTACGTCACCGTTAAAGGTGGTGGTATTTCTGGTCAGGCTGGTGCGATCCGTCACGGTATCACCCGCGCTCTGATGGAATATGACGAATCTCTGCGTGCGGAGCTGCGTAAAGCTGGCTTCGTTACCCGTGATGCGCGTCAGGTTGAACGTAAGAAAGTCGGCCTGCGTAAAGCACGTCGTCGTCCTCAGTTCTCCAAGCGTTAATTGTTGCTGCTTCGGCAGAGACAATTGGCACAAAAAACCCGCTTCGGCGGGTTTTTTGCTTTCTGCTGCACCGCCGATGCAGGCGGAAAAACGTTAACGGCGCTCCCAATTTCCCCGCAAAGATTCATTCCACGCCCACAAGCTGCCTAAAATCTGGTAAACTCTGTGTCACTTTGCGCCCGCAGGCCGGTGCGTTATGCGTCTCCCCGCCGTCGGGATATCAGTATACGACGCAGCTAACGTGGGTTGCGTGCGAGTTCTATGAGCAAGTGAGTCGCCGGATGGTTGGCTATTCGCAGTAACTTTTTGTGAACAAACTTGGAGGTTTTCATGGCTGTCGCTGCCAACAAACGTTCGGTAATGACGCTGTTTTCTGGTCCTACTGACATTTTCAGCCATCAGGTACGTATTGTCCTGGCGGAGAAGGGTGTCAGCGTAGAGATCGAGCAGGTCGAAATGGATAACCTGCCGCAGGATCTGATTGACCTCAACCCGTATCGCACGGTGCCGACGCTGGTAGATCGTGAGCTGACGCTGTATGAATCACGCATCATCATGGAATATTTAGATGAGCGTTTCCCGCATCCACCGCTGATGCCGGTTTATCCGGTTGCCCGTGGTGAAAGCCGTCTGATGATGCACCGCATCGAGCAGGACTGGTACAGCCTGATGAGAACCGTTGAGAACAGCAGCGGTCAGGAAGCCGAAGCCGCACGCAAACAACTGCGTGAAGAGCTGCTGGCGATTGCGCCGCTGTTTGGTCGCACACCGTTCTTCATGAGCGAAGAATTCAGCCTGGTCGATTGCTATCTGGCACCGCTGTTATGGCGTCTGCCGTCAATGGGCATCGATTTGATCGGCTCCGGTTCAAAAGAGCTGAAAGGCTACATGAATCGTGTCTTCGAGCGTGACTCTTTCCTCGCTTCATTAACTGAAGCTGAACGTGAAATGCGCCTGCAAGCCCGGGGCTGATTTATGGAAATGTCGCAACTTACCGCACGTCGCCCCTATCTGCTGCGCGCCTTCTATGACTGGTTGCTCGACAATCAGTTAACGCCGCACCTGGTGGTCGACATTAATCTGCCTGGTGTGCAGGTGCCGCTCGAGTATGCGCGCGATGGTCAGATTGTGTTGAACATTGCGCCGCGCGCCGTGGGCAATCTCGATCTGGCTAACGATCAGGTGTCGTTCAACGCTCGTTTCGGCGGCGTTCCGCGTCAGGTTAACGTGCCGATGGCGGCGATTCTGGCGATCTATGCGCGTGAAAATGGCGCTGGAACGATGTTCGAACCTGAGCCGGCCTACGAACTGGCCTCTCAGGAGACGTCAGACGGTCAGGAAGAGACCATGATGTCCGTGATTGATGGCGATCGTCCTGACGATGCCAGCGATGACGAGACACCGCCTGATGACGATCCACCACCGCGTGGCGGACGCCCTTCATTGCGCGTCGTGAAATAACATCCGATACCCGTCCTCACGACGGGTATTTTTTTGCCGGTTGTTAAGGGCAATAAAAAATCCGGCTGCCTGCGCAAGCCGGATGTGTTGTTACGTTGACGCGCGCGAATTAATAGACGTCGCGCAGGTAACGCTTCTCTTTCTTCAGCTGATCGATGTAATCCGCCGCACGTTCACTGGAAAGCCCGCCGAACTGACGCACCACTTCATACAGCGCGCTGTCGACATCTTTCGCCATGCGTGACGCATCACCACAGACGTAGAAATAGGCACCTTCCTGCAGCCAGGCATAAAGCTCTGCGCCCTGTTCCAGCATGCGGGTTTGCACGTAAATCTTCTTCTCCTGATCGCGTGAGAACGCCAGATCCAGCCGGGTCAGCAAGCCGCTGTCGTGCCAGCCGGTCAGCTCTTCGCGATAGATGAAATCATGTTCCTGATGCTGATCGCCAAAGAACAGCCAGTTTTTTCCCTGTGCGCCGGTTGCCTGACGCTCCTGCAAAAAGGCGCGGAACGGGGCGATACCGGTGCCTGGACCCACCATGATCAGCGGGGCGCTGTTATTAGCCGGCACGCGAAATGCTTTGTTTGGCGAAATGAAGATAGCGGGCTTCTCACCACGACGCACGCGTTCGGCCAGATAGGTTGAACAGACACCGCCACGGTTACGGCCACCACTGTGATAACGGACGGAGGCGACGGTCAGGTGTACCTGGTTAGGATGCGCCTTCGAGCTTGACGAGATGGAGTAGGCACGATGCTGCAACGGGCGCAGCAGCGCGACAAATTCCGGTACCGGCAGCGAGCGGGTCAGCTCAAGCTGCAGCAGGTCAAGCGTATCTTTGCCCCAAAGCCACACGCCGAGCGCATCTTTATCGTCGTGCTGCAACACGTGACGCAGTTCCTGGTTGGTGGTGTTCTGTCCGACCCACTCAATCAGCTTGCGCGACGGTTCTGAGATTTCAAACTGATAGGTCAGCAGATCGCCGAGGCTGCGGTCAAAGCCGGGCACCGGCGTCTGGTAATCGGCATTCAGCTGCGTCAGCAGCAGGCTGACCAGCGACGGTTCGTTGACCGGGATAACGCCCAGCGCATCGCCCGCTTCATATTTCAGACCACTGTCGGTCAGATCAAACTCGAAGTGACGAATATCCTTCGCCGACTGCTCGCCTGACAGACGCTTGTTGGTGATCAGCGCCGCAGCGTAAGGATTGGACTTGTTGCTGCCCGGGATCACCGGCGCTTCTGGTGCGCTTTCCAGCACCGTGCCGCTGCTGCCCGCGCTGGCGGCAAACTGCGGCATCGAACTGTTCAGCCATTCGCTGGACGGCTCTTCGTAGTCGATGTCGCAATCAATACGATCGACTACGCGTTTCGCGCCCAGCTGCTCCAGCCGCATATCAATGAATTTACCCGCCTGGCAGAAGCCATCGTAACCAGTATCGCCAATCGCCAGCACGGCAAAGTGCATCTGCTCCAGACGCGGGGCGGTGCTGGCGGAGATGGCATCCCAGAATAACTGGGCGTTGTCTGGCATTTCGCCTTCGCCATAGGTAGACGTGACGATCAGTACGTGACGCATGGTCGCGAACACGTCGAGATCCACATCGCCCAGCGCCTGAACTACCGGCACCAGTCCTTTAGCACGTGCTGATTTGGCGGCGGTTTGCGCCAGCGCTTCCGCGTTGCCGGTTTGCGAGCCGTAGAGAATATGCAGTTGGGTGGTGGCGGCGGCGCCGGTACCTGCCGCAGGCTGCTGCTTGTCTTCTAACACCAGTAAACGGGAGTGAAGACCGGCGAGGAAGCCCGCCAGCCAGTATTTCTGATCGCCATTAAAGGGTGCATCTTCTGGAATATAAGGAATTTTCATGGGTACTTTTACTCAATCCCGTTCTCACCCGTCATAAGCGACGCCGCCATCGCAGAGAGCCGCTTCACCTTCCGCACCGCCTGACGTGGCGGCGGGAAACGTGAAGCTTACGCTGCGTGTTACCACGCTTAATCCGGGTAATATCAATTAATAATATTCACGTTCAATCAGGTTAGTCGCCCTGTCAGGACAGTTTTCCCACCGCCGCGGCAATTTCAGGTAACGCTGCACGCGCAAACAGCTCTTCAAAATCAGGCAGATGTCCCAGCACTTCGCGGTTACAGGCGTCCTGATACATGATCCAGCCATACGTCGCCAGGCTGTCCATCGAGCGGATGTTGCGTTGCGTCAGCGCAGCTTTGTAATCGGACATCCGTTTGGTGCCGATCAGGCTGGCCAGTTCATCATCGCTGTAGCTTTCAATCGCTGAGCGGGCATGACGTTGCAGCTTGCTGACCAGCGAAAAATCTTCGGTCATCAGCAGGTTGCGAACCGCTTTTTCTACGGCCGGATCTTCAACCGGCGTGCCTTTTGGCAGTTTGCCCAATGCCAGCTGCTGCGCGAAGCTCAGCACGGTGTAGTTGTTGAGCAGGACAAACATCTCCAGCGTGTCGGTCGCACCGTAAGCCGGTACCGCGCCGTTGGCGATGGTTTTACCCTGACGCCAGGCAGCTTTAAACTTCGCCACCTGATGGCCCGCCAGCGCAGTAGACAGCTCTTCCAGCAAATCTTTGCGGGTTTTGGCCTTCAGGATTTCTCCCCCATCCTGGTAAAGCAGCAGCGAGCGCGGCATGACGTAGACAAAGTGGTGACACTCGGTTTCCCAGTTCTCCAGCAGCCACGCCGCACGCGGGGACTGCGTTGCCTCCAGATGCCAGTTCAGCATGGTCAGCACTGCCTGCTTATGGACCTGCGCCATCTCATCCTGATCGGCGATTGAACCGAACAGCACGGAATCGCCGGCAGCATGACTGGCCAGTGAACCATAGGGATCGTACTGATAGGCAAAGCCGCCGCTCATGCCATTACCAAACCCTTTACCAAAGGTGCCGAGGTTAAGAATGGCGCCGTTGGTCATGTACTCGCAGCAGAAATCGCCGACCCCTTCAACCACCGCCGTGGCACCGGAGTTACGCACCGCGAAACGGTCACCGGCCTGCCCCTGCACAAACAGGCGTCCACCGGTGGCACCGAACAGTGCGAAGTTACCGATCAGCACGTTGCCATCGCCGTCCTGTGCGCCGCCGCCTGGCGACATCACCACCAGTTCACCGCCACACTGTCCTTTGCCAACGCCGTCGTTACAGGTGCCGTAGTGACGCATCTGCATACCATCGTTGCAAAATGCGCCAAACGACTGACCGGCGGAACCGGAGGTGGAAATTTTCACGCTCTCCGGTGCCAGATAGTGACGGCCACGGTCGTCGGCCAGCACCGCCGGCATCGCCTGCAGTTGTTCTGCGCTCAGTTGATGGTTCAGCATCCGCTCAATATCGATCGCCAGCTGGCCGCCGACGCTCTTGTTGCGGTTGTTGAGTACCACGTTATCGCCCAGCGTGATGTCAGGCTTACGCTGTTCAACCAGCGCCAGTTTCAGTTGTTCTACCCAGCCATCATCCAGCTCGAAATCTTTTTCGAGGTAAACCGGATGTTCGATTTTCAGCTCCGGTACCACGGTCAGCATGGCGCGCAAATCGAGTTTGCCGACTTCCAGTGGGTGATCCATCAGGTGCAGCAGATCAGCGCGGCCGCGTGCTTCACGCAGCGAACGTAATCCCATCCGCGCCAGAATCTCACGGACTTCATGCGCGACATTGAGGAAGTACTGCGCCAGCTGGCGTGGATCGCCATCAAAGGCTTCGGCATTGGTGGTTAAGCCCGCCGGGCATTTGACGTTACAGTTTTTCGCCATCACGCATTTCAGCATCATCAGGGCGGTCGTACCGAATTCAAAACTGTCGCCGCCCAGCAGCGCTGATTTCACCACGTCGCTGCCGGTTTGCTGAGCGCCTGAACAGCGCAGCAGCACTTTGTCACGCAGGCCGTTGGCGCACAGCGCCTGATGCACTTCTGCGATGCCGATTTCCGCTACGCGGCCGGTGTATTTCAGGCTGGTAACGGAGGCCGCGCCGGTGCCGCCGGTGTTGCCGGCTACGTTGATGACGTCAGCACCCGCTTTGGCAACGCCAACCGCGATGGTGCCAATGCCTTCCGACGAAACCAGCTTGACGATCACCCGTACCCGCGCGGCTTTACAGTCATGGATCAGCTGCGCCAGATCTTCAATCGAGTAAGTATCGTGATGCGGTGGCGGTGAGACCAGCTCAACGCCAGGCGTACCGCCACGGGCCGCGGCAATTTCCACCGTGACTTTAGCGGCCGGTAACTGGCCACCTTCGCCAGGCTTGGCACCCTGACCAATTTTAATTTCCAGCTCTTCCAGCATCGGATCGGCAAGGTAGGCCGCCCAGACGCCGAAGCGACCCGAAGCCAGCTGTTTGATGCGCGATGCACGGATGGTGCCGTGACGCGAGTAGTGTTCGCCACCTTCACCGCAGTTGCTCATGCCGCCGACCATATTGGTACCGTGTGCCACCGCCTCATGAGCAGGTGCCACCAGCGCACCGTGACTCATCGCACCGGAAGCAAAGGTGCGGGTGATTTCACAGGCGGGCTGAACCTCGCTGAGCGGCAGTGAGGGCAGGGTGGTGAAAATACGCGACAGATAATCGGCCGCTTTGCCGTAAGCGGTCACTTTCAGGCCGCCATCGACCACTTCACTGCTCTCGATATCGTCGTTAAACCGCAACTTCAGTGCGCGTGACAGGTTCTGCAGACGCTCATGCTCTGGCTTCAGGCCAGCAATCGCATCGGTCAGGCGCAGCATAAAGTGATTCAGGCTGCCATCCACCGCTTCACAGACCAGGCCGCGGATCGCAAAGCCGTTGTTGGTCAGCGAGTAGCGTCCCAGCTTACGGCGAAACTCCGCTTCACTGTCGATGTGGGTCAGGTCAGCCGGGAAGGTCAGAATATCGCGCAGCGCCGCCGGGCGACGTTTACGCTCTTCATACATCAGGCTTGAGAACTGACGGTAATCGGCGGTGATAGTGAAATTGTTGATCACCTCATCCGGAATGCGCTCGAAGCTGCTGTCTTTAAAGGTTTCTGGCTTGATGCCAAAGGCGTTATCGAGCTTCGCCAGCGTCATCAGGCGGATAAAGTTATCCTCTTCACGCGCTTTATCGGCGAAGCGGATCGGCTCCTCAGTCATATCAATAAAGGTGCGTACCGCAATGGTGCCGTACGAGTGACCGGCGCCTTCGGCACGTTCTTTAAACAGACCGAGCAACGGCACTTCAGATTCACCCTGAATTTTCAGGGCGCTCTGATGCCAGTCGACCGCCATCTGCGCGATGGTGGCAAAACCGGCGCCGCCCACCGGCGTTTTGATATTCGGGAAGTACTTTTTCAGCACCGGATCGTCGGTGTTGAGGAAGTTTGGCTCAAAGAATTCGCCGCTGCTGTAGCTTTCAACGGTGCAGAGACCCACTTTGCCCATGGTTTTCATTAACGCTTTTTCAGCCGCTTTGGCATAGCGTTTAAAGGCTTTGTTGCCTTCTTCGCCTTCACCGAACTTCTCTTCTGCACGCATCTGTACGCCGAGCGGATAGATAGCGGAGGCACCAAAGCCCAGCGTGGCGGCAATGTGGTGCGATGAAATGCTCTGACCGCTTTCCACCACCAGCGACACATCCAGACGCAGACCTTCCTGCACCAGACGCTGGTTGATGGCAGAGACCACCAGCAACATCGGAATTGCTGCCTGTTTAGAGGAGATGTGGCGATCGGTCAGCACCGCGATGCCGCCCTGGCTGCGGGCAAAATCAACCACCTGCTGTGCCAGATCGTCAATCGCCTTCTCCAGCGCGTTGGCGTTAGCGGTGGTGCTCAACAGATCTTTGCCAATAACCGGCTCATACAGCATCTCAAAGCGGGCGTACGGCGCGACATCCTGCTCACGTAAACGCAGCATATCGAGATGGCTCAGGATCGGCGAAGGCACCACAATCTGGCGGCCTTTGCTGCGACCGAGATGCGGTTTGGCACCCAGCGCGACCCGCAGCGTCATGCCATCCACTTCACGGATAGAGTCCAGCGGCGGGTTAGTCACCTGGGCGAAGCGCTGAGAGAAATAGTGCGCCATGCCGCCTTCATGATCGGACAGACCGTTAATTGCGTTGCCGTAACCCATGGCGGAGATTTTCTCTGCGCCGGTGTTCAGCATCGGGTCCATCATGAACTTGAAGCTTTCCTGGTTGTAGTAGTAGGCCACAAAGCGCTGATAGGTTTTCAGGTCACCGCGATAGCGCAGCGGTGAACCTTGCTGCTCAGCCGGAATGGCGGGCAGGTCTTCCAGTCCGACGCGCGCCTCGCGCAGCAGAGCTGGATAATCTTTTTCGGCAGCCAGTTTTTCCAGCGCCTGTACCGTGGTGTAGCTGCGTTTTTCGCGATGATCGAAGTAGAGCATGCCACCGGCCTCAATACGGCCGCGACGCAGCACACTTTCCGGCGGGAAGGCAATCTGGCCCGCTTCGGACATCGCACCGATATACTCTGCAGTTTCTACTGAACGCAGCGGACGCAGGCCGAGACGGTCAAGACGCGCCCCAATCACTTCGCCATTACCAAAGATTAACGCAGCCGGACCGTCGTTCTTCTCTTCATACAGCGAGAAGTACTCCAGCATAGCGCGCACTTCCGGCGATAACGCACTGTCGTTTTCCCAGGCAGGCGGCATCATCGAGACCACTGCGGTGATCAGATCGAGGTTATCTTCCATCAGACGGCTATGGATGCTCTGATCGAGACGTGAGCTGTCCGACTGGCCTTTCGGCCGCACAATTTTCTTGCCGCGCGCCAGCGCCAGCGCCGATTCGGCGATGCGGTTCTTACGGTCGGTATTCAGTTCACCGTTGTGCGCCATCAGGCGGAACGGCTGCGCCATGGTGGTGTGCGGATCGGTGTTGGTTGAGAAGCGGGTATGGAAAAACAGCCCGCGCACCTGATGATCGGGGTCGGTCAGATCCCTGAAGTAAGGGATCACTTCATTGGAATTCAGACGGGCTTTAAAAACCTGGGTGCGTGAAGAGAGCGACAGCGGATAGAGACCGCCAAATTCACTCTCGGTAAAAGCCCGGGCTTCGATGGTTAACAGGGCGCGATAAATGCGTTGTTCGAAGTCGTTTTGGTCGGCCACGTCCTGCGGCGCAGTGAAAATCCACTGCAGAATCGGTAACTGAAACTGCACTGCCGCCGGACGCGTCACGCTGCTGTCGAGCGGCATGTCACGTTTCATGATCACCGGCAGATTAAAGCTGCTCAGCGTTTCATCGACCAGACGTTCTGCGTTAGCGCGCAGGTCGGCATCTTTCGGCACGAAGAAGTTGCCGACGCCGAAGCGGCCCGCTTCCAGCGGCTGGCCGGTAATTTTACGGAAGAAGTGCAGGGAGAGATCAACGTTGACCCCGGCGCCGTCGCCCACGCCTTCAGCCGACATGCCGCCACGATGCGGTACGGTGCACAGGGCGCTGTGCGCCATCTGCAAAATCTCATGGGTCTGCTCGCCGTCCTTACGCGTTATGAAACCTACACCACAGCTATCACTGCCTGCTGTTGGATCATACAAGCCATAGGAATGAGGTTTGTTAGTGGACATTGAGGGTCTCCTTAAACTGCTTTTGACATTACCTGCACTGTTTCAGGGTCTGAGCGCAACTGAGGCGCACTTCATTTTCATCGCCATGCTCTGTCGAGCGCGCGTCATAGCCCTGAGCATTTCTCTCCAGACATCGGTGAAACGTCCTTAATTGAGCTGCTCTTCGATTTCCGGTCTCTTAAAGGAGATGACTTAAACCACGCGGGAGTCTTCTTGTTGCATAGATATGCCGAGACACTGGCCCGTCAGGAAAGCTTTCAGCGGATTTCCAACTTATCGGGAAAGCGTAATCAGGTCAAATGAGGGCCTCAGCCGAGGTTATTGTGCTGTTTTTGCTGCTAAGGTTATGAATTAAAAAGATAAAGAGGTTTAAATTATGGTGCTTTAGCCGGTGGCGATCGCCTGATAAATGTGAACTGACTCACTGTAGTGCAGCCGTCAGATCTCTGCACCATGCTGGTGAGTAGGGCTTTAACAGCATTTAATGCTGTTCCGCACCGCTGTTGCACAGCATGTATCTGTTTTTCTTATGTCCGATTATTTGAATGAAACAGCCGGGGGTTATAAGAAAAATTAATCGGGCTGGATGTGCTTAAAACAGCATTAAAGATGAATGAGTATTCATAAAAAGGAATGAGCCTGCGCAACAGAACGTCGACAGGATATTGAAAAAACACCGGGCAGAGGATGCGCCGTTTTTAGCGGCGGCCTTACAGATTATTCATTTGGCACACGCAGTCAAGGGTTTTAAGCCGGTTGTCATAAACGTCGCCGAACAACCGGGCCGATGCACCATAAAAGCGCACTACATCGCTTATCTTCCGCTGCGGCGTTGCGACGTCGGCCGGTTAATTACGCTATCATGAGGCTGTTTCTCTTCCAGGGAGTTTTTATGAAACAAATTCGGCTGTTGGCACAATATTACGTGGATTTGATGGTGAAGCTTGGACTGGTGCGGTTCTCGCTGCTGCTGGCCTCGGCGCTGGTGGTGCTGGCGATGATTGTCCAGATGGCGGTCACCATGGTACTGCGTGGGCATGTCGAGAGCATCGACATGGTGCGATCGGTGTTCTTCGGGCTGTTGATCACCCCGTGGGCGGTCTATTTCCTGTCGGTGGTGGTCGATCAGCTGGAGGAATCGCGACAGCGGCTGGCGAGGCTGGTGGATAAACTGGAAGAGATGCGCACCCGCGACCTGGAACTGAATCAGCAGATGAAAGAGACCATCACCCAGCTGAATCAGGAGATCACCGACCGTAAAAAGGCGGAGCAGGCGCGTGAGCAGGTGATGGATAAGCTGCGTGAAGAAGTGACGCGGCGCGAACAGGCGCAGATTGAACTGGAGCAGCAATCCTCCTTCCTGCGTTCGTTTCTTGATGCGTCGCCGGATCTGGTGTTCTATCGCAACATCGACAAACAGTTCTCCGGCTGTAACCGCGCGATGGAACTGCTGACCGGTAAAAGTGAAAAACAGCTTATCGGCCTGACGCCACGCGATATCTACGATGATGAAGCGGCCACTAAAGTGCTGGAAACCGATGAGAAAGTGTTCCGCCACAACGTCTCCCTGACTTATGAACAGTGGCTGCAATATCCGGACGGGCGCAAAGCCTGTTTTGAAATCCGCAAAGTGCCTTATTACGACCGCGTCGGCAAACGCAGCGGGCTGATGGGATTTGGCCGCGATATAACCGAGCGTAAGCGCTACCAGGACGCGTTAGAGAACGCCAGCCGGGAGAAGACCACCTTTATCTCTACTATCAGCCACGAGCTGCGTACGCCGCTTAACGGCATTGTCGGACTGAGCCGTATTCTGCTCGATACCGATCTGAATCAGGAACAGCTGAAATACCTGAAAACCATCCACGTCTCTGCCATCACGCTGGGCAACATCTTCAATGATGTGATTGAAGTGGACAAGATTGAGCGGCGTAAGGTGCAGCTGGATAATCAGCCGCTCGACTTCACCAGCTTCCTCGCCGATTTAGAAAACCTGTCCGGCCTGCTGGCGCAGCCAAAAGGGCTGAAGTTTGTCCTCGCACCACAGTTACCGTTGCCGCACATGATCTCCACCGACGGCACCCGTCTGCGGCAGATTTTGTGGAACCTGATTGGCAATGCCGTCAAGTTCACCCAGCAGGGCGAGATCGTAGTGCGGGTGGCGTATCAGCAGGATGAAACGCTGCGCTTTGAGGTACAGGATTCCGGTATGGGCATCCGCCAGGAGGAGCAGGACAAAATCTTCGCCATGTACTATCAGGTGAAGGATCAGCACGGCGGCAAACCGGCTACCGGCACCGGCATTGGCCTGGCGGTATCCCGCCGGCTGGCACAGGCGATGGGCGGCGATATCCGGGTGCAAAGCGCGCCGGGGCAGGGCTCCTGCTTCACCGTTGAGATCAAAGCGCCACGCATTGCTGAAGAGGTGGAAGATGAAGGCGTGGATGACAGCCTGCCTCTGCCGGCGCTGCACGTGCTGCTGGTGGAAGATATCGAACTGAACGTGATTGTGGCGCGCTCGGTGCTGGAGAAGCTGGGCTGCAGCGTCGAGGTGGCGATGACCGGCAGCGACGCGCTGGCGATGTTTGACCCGCTGGAGTTCGATCTGGTGCTGCTGGATATTCAGTTACCAGACATGACCGGTCTGGATGTGTCGCGGGCGATCCGCCAGCAGCACCAGGGCATCCATCTGCCGCCGCTGGTAGCATTGACCGCCAATGTGCTGAAGGACAAAAAAGAGTATTTCGATGCCGGAATGGATGATGTGCTCAGCAAGCCACTGGCGGTACCGGCGCTGACCGCCATCATCAAAAAGTTCTGGGATTATCAGGCGGAGCCGGAGGAGGCGTTGCCGCACGAAGCCGCAGATAAAAGCCAGACGCTGCTGGATATCCCGATGCTGGAGCAGTATCTCGATCTGGTCGGGCCGAGCCTGATTACCCAAAGCCTGACGATGTTTGAAAAGATGATGCCAGGCTATCTTGAAGTGCTCGAATCTAATCTGATGGCGCGCGATCAAAAAGGCATCGCCGAAGAGGGGCACAAAATCAAGGGCGCGGCGGGATCGGTAGGGTTACAACATCTGCAGCAGCTGGCGAAACAGATCCAGAGCCCGGAACTGCCAGCCTGGTGGGATAACGTGGTTGAATGGATTGATGAGCTGAAGCACGAGTGGCGACACGATGTGCAGGTATTGCGCGACTGGGTTGCGGAGCAGGAAGCGTCGTCCGCCAGAAAAAAATGACCCCAGCCGAGGCCGGGGTGCGCGAATACTGCGCCAACACCAGGGAAAAAGTAGCGGTTGCTATGCTTTGAGTAATAAACGCAGCCGCATGGTATTGGTTAACACTGCCTTCACCTTAGCAAATTCATCTTAACGTGTTAGAAGATTCATTAAAATGTGTGATGTTGAGCAGCGTTTAAATACAGAAAACATTAATTTGGCAACACAGTCAAGCAAGGAATCATTTTCTGCGTTGTATTGCGGTTATTTTAATCAGTTATCCCACTTTTTGCGCGCTTTTAACCCGGCGATAGCCGGGTTGCTGGCCCTGTTACCCCTTAAAGCGAAGCGGCGGACGAATCTGGGCCATTAATGCTGCTAACGCGCTGATATTGCTCGCCACCGGCGCAAAATGGCGTGATTTATCCAAAACGTTTTGGAAAGAGAAAAAAGATTTCGCTTATTTACGCTTCCACCCATCAGGTCGGACCTTAACCGGTGGCGAAAGCTTAAGCGACAGACGGTCAATGACCGCGTTATTCTGGCAAGAAATTTACCGGTTATCGGCATGATTTCGGCCAATTAGTGAAAAATACCGAAGACATAAAAACAGGATAGTTAAGCAATGCAAACCATTCAAATTAGTGCTTATTACTAATTATTAAGTGTTTATCTGGAAAGGTAATTAACGGTCGCGGCGAATGGAACCGATTCCTTTCTGACGGAAGTGCTTGAACTATTTCGATCTGTTGCAGCTTTTTAATGCAAAATGTCGACCTGATGTCTGGAAACTGCACGGTCATTTTCACCGATAAAGGCAATAAAAGGTTTCTTTGCGCACTGATTACGCGAGTAATTGATTAACGCCTGAAACAAGTATGGGAAGATTGCATGAGTAAGCATAAAGGAAGCGCCGGACAACGTATTAAACGGATTGCTGTGCGTATTATTCTGGCGTGGCTGGGCATCTGGCTGGCAGGGATTTTGCTGTTTTCATTTTTACCGGTGCCGTTCTCCGCGGTTATGGTTGAGCGCCAGCTCGGTGCCTGGCTTCGCGGCGACTTCAGCTATGTTGCCCATTCGGATTGGGTCGGACACGATGAAATTTCGCCGTGGATGGGCCTGGCGGTGATTGCGTCTGAAGATCAAAAGTTTCCGACCCACTGGGGATTTGACGTCGCGGCGATCGAGTCGGTGCTGGATAACAGCGATAGCCGGATGCGTGGTGCATCTACCCTGTCGCAGCAGACGGCCAAGAACCTGTTTCTGTGGGATGGGCGGAGCTGGGTGCGTAAAGGGCTGGAGGCGGGCCTGACGGTGGGCATTGAGACCGTCTGGACTAAGCGACGTATTCTGACCGTCTATCTGAATATCGCCGAATTCGGGCCTGGGGTGTTTGGTGTGGAGGCGGCGTCACAGCGCTATTTCCACAAGCCAGCCAGCCGATTGACGGCTGGCGAAGCGGCGTTGCTGGCCGCGGTGCTGCCTAATCCTATCCGCTTCCGTGCTGCAACGCCGTCTGGCTATGTACGGCAGCGGCAGCAGTGGATCCTGCGTCAGATGCGCCAGCTTGGCGGGGAAGGATTTTTACAGCGTAACCGGCTGGACTGAGGGTTAATCCTCGTCGAAACCCGCTTCAAACAGCTCAATGACCGCTGCCAGCGCCGGGATCTCTTCCGGCCCGCTGGCTTCGATTTCAATGTGGCCGCCCTGAGCTGAATCGAGCATCAGCAGCGCAATCACGCTGCTGGCTTCGGCTTCGGTGCCGGCTTCATTGCGCAGCAGCACTTCAGCGTCAAAGCTCTGTACCAGTTCAAACAGCTTCATTGCCGGTCGGGCATGCATACCCAGTTTATTTTTGATTTCGACAGTTTGCTTAACGGTCATGATTTACGCTTTTCCAACGTACGGTGACGTGACTGTACATTCTTGCCGCGTGAACGGAAGTAGTCCGCCAGCTGTTCTGCAATATAGACCGAACGATGTTTCCCGCCGGTACAGCCGATAGCGACAGTCAGATAACTGCGGTTGTTGGTTTCCAGCATCGGCAACCACAGTTCCAGATAACTGCGGGTCTGATAGATGAAGTTGTGCACTTCGGTATGGCGATCGAGAAAGGCAGCCACCGGACGATCGAGGCCGGTCATCGGGCGCAGCTTAGGGTCCCAGTGCGGATTCGGCAGGAAGCGCACGTCAAACACATAATCGGCATCAATCGGGATGCCGTGCTTGAAGCCAAACGACTCAAACACCATCGTCAGCTCACGTTCACGCTTGCCCAGCAGCCGGGTACGCAGCATCTCTGCCAGTTCGTGGACCGACATTTCTGAGGTATCGATGATCAGATCGGCCCGTGAACGCAGTGGCTCCAGCAAATCACTCTCTTCATCAATGGCACTTTCCAGCGACAGATTTTTACTGGAGAGCGGATGCAGACGGCGGGTGTCGCTGTAGCGGCGAATCAGGGTATTACGATCGGCATCAAGAAACAGCAACTGGGGTGAAAATGAGTCGGGCAGGTTATTCAGCGCGGTTTCAAAAATCTCAGGGGATTCAGGCATGTTGCGTACGTCGATGCTCACCGCTGCCGAGATGTTGCGCTCCGCCAGCGAGTTGGCCAACTCGGGCAATAGCACCACCGGCAGGTTATCGACGCAGTAAAAACCCATATCTTCCAGCGCGCGTAGCGCCACTGACTTCCCCGAGCCTGACCGACCGCTCACGATCATCAGCACCATGACCTTCTCTCCCGTTTTAAAACCGGCACGCGGCCGGTAAAGACGCTTTACTGCTCTGACTGGCCTTCTGTGATAATGGCATAGAGCTCTTCATCACTTTGCGCGGCGCGCAGACGGCGACAGACGGTTTTATCCGCCAGACGCTTCGCCACCAGTGAAAGGGTGTGCAGGTGAGTTTTGCACTGGTCAGCCGGTACCAGCAGGGCAAACAACAGATCGACCGGCTGATTATCAACGGCATCAAACGCGATCGGCTGTTCAAGGCTGATAAACACCCCGACAGCACGTAGCGTATCCTCTTCCAGTTTACCGTGTGGAATGGCAATGCCGTTGCCAATACCGGTACTGCCCATGCGTTCACGGGTGAGGATCGCTTCAAAAAGCGTCTGGTGCGGCAGGTTGAGCTGCTTAGCGGCCAGTTCGCTGATGATTTCCAGCGCGCGTTTTTTGCTCTGGCAGTGTACGCCGCTGCGGGTGCAGTCAGGCGAAAGCACTGTGCTCAATTCCAGTGTTAGATCGTTGTTCATTATCGTTTCACTTGCGAGTTAACCTGGCCATCAGCCACCAGCGTATCATGATGCTGGCAGTAAATGGCGCTTGCTTAGATGACAAAACGGGGCGGATTATCCGCCCCATCCTGTCGGCTCTGCGCGGCAGGCGCGCGTAGCTAGCGTGAAGGTTAGTGTTTTTTCAGTTTATCTTTGTGTTTGGTCAGCTGACGGGCGAGCTTGTCGATCAACCCGTCAATCGCCGCATACATATCTTCCGCTTCGGACGTGGCGTGCAGCTCGCCACCGTTTATGTGCAGCGTTGCGTCAGCCACCTGGGTGACTTTCTCAACTTTCAGCACAATATAAACCTGATTGATATGTTCGAAATAGTGTTCCAGTTTGGCAAATTTACCGCTGACGAAATCGCGCAGTGGTGCGGTGATTTCAACATTTTGCCCGGTAAGGTTCAGCTGCATAGGTCTTCCTTCTCATTTCTGTCAAACCAGCTGTTTGCGCTGGTTCGATGGCGGGATGGATAAAGACTCGCGGTATTTGGCGACGGTACGACGTGCCACCATGATCCCTTGATCAGATAACATGGAGGTGAGTTTACTGTCGCTCAAGGGTTTGGCTGGATTTTCCGCCGAGATTAATTTTTTCACCAGTGCGCGAATGGCTGTCGATGAGGCTTCGCCGCCACCTTCAGTATTCACGTGACTGGAGAAAAAGTACTTCAGTTCAAAAATGCCTCGCGGACTGTGCAGATACTTTTGCGTAGTGACGCGGGAAATGGTCGATTCGTGCATCTCAACCGCCTGGGCGATATCGGCCAGCACCATCGGGCGCATAAACTCTTCGCCCTGTTCAAAGAAGGCCTGCTGCTGCTCGACAATACAGCGTGTCACTTTCAGCAGCGTATCGTTGCGGCTTTCCAGGCTTTTAATCAGCCAGCGCGCTTCCTGCAGGTTGCTGCGAATGAACTGACTGTCGCTGTCGTTACGCGTCGCCCCGCTCATGGCGGCATACTGCTGGTTGATCTTGAGGCGCGGGACGCTGTCGGCGTTCAGTTCAACCGTCCAGCGGCTGCCGACTTTCCGCACCAGCACGTCGGGGATCACATATTCCGGTTCGCCGGTATTAATTGACTGACCGGGACGCGGGTCCAGCGACTGAATTAACATCATCGCCTCTTTCAGCACCTCTTCTTTGAGGCGCGTCACCCGCATCAGGCTGCGAAAATCGTGGTTGGCCAGCAGATCCAGATGTTCACTGACGATCAGGCGGGCTTCCGCCAGCATCGGCGTCTCGGGCGCATATTGCGACAGCTGCACCAGCAGACAGTCGCGCAGATCGCGCGCACCGACGCCAACCGGATCAAAGCGCTGAATGCGTTTCAGCACCGCTTCGACTTCATCGGCCTCAAGCTCATCGTTGCCGATGCTGTCGAGGATCTCGTCAAGCGAAACGGTGAGGTATCCGGTATCGTCGATCGCATCCACGATCGAAGTGGCAATGGCGCGGTCAGTATCGCTAAATGGCGTTAGCTCAACCTGCCACATCAGGTAATCCTGCAGTGACTGGGTGGTTTCGCCCTGATAAACCGGTAACTCATCATCCTGATAATCGGTACCGGTCCCGGATGGCGTGCCGGCGGTGTAGATTTCATCCCAGGTCGCGTCCAGCGGCAGCTCGTCAGGCATCTCTTTCTGCTCAAGCGCTTCACGGGTATCCAGCGCTTCGCCTTCGGGAGCCTCACGAGAGTCGATTTCATCATGCAGGTCGGTTTGTTCAAGCAGCGGATTACTTTCCAGTGCCAGCTGTAACTCCTGCTGGAGTTCAAGCGTAGAGAGTTGCAGCAGACGAATCGCCTGCTGCAACTGCGGTGTCATCGCCAGCTGTTGGCTGAGCCTGAGTTGCAAACCTTGCTTCATAGACAGGATGGTAGTTCCCAGGTAAACATCAGTATTTACGACACCTTATCAGAGTCTGAACTCTTCACCCAAATAAACCCGCTTAACCTGCTCATCTGCCAGAATTTCATTCGGCGTACCGTGCGCGATCAGGTGGCCCTGACTGACGATATATGCCCGTTCGCACACCGCTAAGGTTTCGCGCACGTTATGGTCGGTAATCAACACGCCAAGGCCGCTGTCACGCAAATGCTCAATGATTTTCTTGATGTCGATGACCGAGATCGGGTCGACACCCGCAAACGGTTCATCCAGCAGGATAAATTTAGGGTTGGCGGCCAGCGCGCGGGCGATCTCGACCCGGCGACGTTCACCGCCGGAGAGCGCCTGACCCATGCTGTCGCGCAGGTGCTCAATGTGAAACTCTTCCATCAGCTCGTTGGCGCGATCCTGACGCTGCTCTTCGGTGAGGTCGTCACGGATTTGCAGAACCGCCATCAGGTTATCGTAGACGCTGAGGCGACGGAAAATAGAGGCCTCCTGCGGCAGATAGCCGATACCGCGACGCGCACGGGCATGCAGCGGCAGGATACTGATATCTTCGTCATCGATAATAATGCGGCCCGCATCGCGCGGCACAATGCCGACCACCATGTAAAAGGTGGTGGTTTTACCGGCACCGTTGGGACCCAGCAGGCCGACAATCTCGCCGGACTTTACCTGCAGACTGACATCTTCTACCACGCGACGGCCTTTATATGCCTTCGCCAGGTTTTCTGCGATTAATGTGGCCATAGCTATCAGTTACTCTTCTTTCCGCTGTTGGACGAACCTTTATCCTGCAGTTGCGACGGCACCAGCACGGTGGTGACGCGCTTATTCTGGCCCTGGCTGTAAGCCTGCATTTTCTGCTCTTTCACCAGATAGGTAATGCGATCGCCCTTGATGTTGCTGTCCTGCTGCTCAATGAAGGCGTTGCCGGTCAGTTCAACAAAGTCGTTAGCCAGTTCATAGTGCAGTTTTGCCGCATGGCCCTGCACCGGTTTGCCGCTGTCCTGCATCTGGTAGAAGGTGGCAGGATTGCCGTACGCATCGACGATGGTTTTCTTGCTGTCGCCGCCCGGACGGGTCACCACCACTTTATCAGCGGTGATTTTGATCGAACCCTGAGTGACGATAACGTTGCCGGTAAAGGTCGCGACATTGCCCTGCAGATCCAGCGCCTGGTTCTGCGAGTCAATATTGACGGGCTTATCCGAGTCACCGGTCAGGGCCAGCGCAGGCACGCTGCTCGCCAGCAGCATGCTGGCGAGTAAAAGCTTAAGGCTATTTTTGTTCATTTTGAATTTCATAAGAAGTTTTGACCTTTTCGATTAACTCGGCGTTTTTTGTCCGTAAATTGCCGCGCATTTTCATGCCGGTGGAGTTAAAACTGCGGCCATACAGCGTCACCTGGTCGTCAGAGGTAACGTCCTGAGTGACAAGGTTAACCTGCGCATTGTCGGTTTTGACCCGGTCAAGCTGGGAATCCTGTGTCAGCGTATTCAGTTCCACATGACCATACAGATAAAGCATACGATCTTTGGTGAGCTTTGCTTTGTCGGCACGGAGTGTCCAGGTCGGCACTTTATTTTCGTCGTAGGTGGTCATCACCGGATTATCGAACCAGCTCAGTTCCTGATCCGAAAAGTAGGTCACTTTATCGGAAACCAGCTTATACGACAGTGCACCCTGTGGGTTATAAACCACGGTGTGGGAATCCGCACTGGTATAGGTCGGTGCCTGGTTATCGGTGGCAACCGGCGTATTCTCATCCTGGTTGGTAAGATTCCAGCCGATTAAAACCAGTGCAATCAAGGTCAGAATCAGCGTCATCCAACGCCTGCTTTTACTCATACTGATTGCCCTTTGGCATCCTCAAATTTGTCCTGCGACATTAAGATCAGGTCGCAAACTTCACGTACCGCGCCACGTCCGCCCGCAATGCGCGTCACGTAGTGCGCGCGCGGCAACAGCACCGGATGTGCATCCGCAACCGCCACGCTTAATCCCACTTTTGCCATCACCGGCCAGTCGATCAGGTCGTCACCAATATAGGCGACCTGTTGATCGGAAAGAGACAGTTTATCCAGAAGTTCGCCATAGGCCAAAAGCTTATCCGATTGTCCCTGATAAAGATGACGAATGCCGAGCGTTTTACAGCGATCTTCCATCAGGCGGGCATTCCGGCCGGTAATAATAGCCACTTCCACATCTGAGGTCAGCAGGCAACGAATACCGTAGCCGTCGCGCACATTAAACGCCTTCAGCTCTTCACCATTATTGCCCATGTAGATCACCCCGTCGGACATCACGCCATCGACGTCGCAAATCAGCAGGCGAATCTGGCTGGCGCGAGCCATCACCTCGGCGCTGACCGGGCCATAGCAGGTATCAATCGGGGGAGTTGCCAGTTGCATTGTCTTTTCCTGTTCAGACTACGCCAGCGCGCAGCATGTCATGCATATGTACCACACCGAGCAGATGGTCGTCATCGGCGACCAGGATCGAGGTAATGTTTTTGGTTTGCATCAGGTTGAGCGCTTCAACCGCCAGCATGTTCGGCCGCACGCGAATGCCGCCTGGCGTCATCACTTCACCTATGGTGGCGCGCTGGAAATCGATACCCATATCGAAGATGCGGCGCAGGTCACCATCGGTAAAGATGCCTTCAATCTTCATCAGGTCGTCAACAATCACCGTCAACCCGAGGTTTTTGCGGGTAATTTCCAGCAGCGCATCACGCAGCGAGGCATCGCGCGTGACGTGCGGCAGTTCATCGCCGCTGTGCATGATATCGGCCACGTGCAGCAGCAGTTTACGTCCGAGTGCGCCGCCGGGGTGGGAGAGCGCAAAGTCTTCGGCGGTGAAGCCGCGCGCTTCCAGCAGTGAAACGGCCAGCGCATCGCCCATTACCAGCGTGGCGGTAGTGCTGCTGGTGGGAGCCAGACCGAGCGGGCACGCCTCCTGCGGGACACTGACGCACAGATGCACATCGGCAGCCCGGGCCATCGCACTTTCTGGCCGGCCGGTCATGCAGATCAGGGTGATATTCTGCCGCTTTAGCACCGGAATCAGCGCGAGAATTTCATTCGACTCGCCGCTGTTGGAGATGGCAATCACCACGTCATTCTTGCTGACCATGCCGAGATCGCCATGGCTGGCTTCCGCCGGATGAACGAAAAAGGCGGGCGTGCCGGTGCTGGCAAAGGTGGCGGCCATTTTTTTGCCAATGTGGCCTGACTTGCCCATCCCCATCACCACCACTTTACCCTGGCAGGCGTAAATCCGGGCGCAGGCGCGGGCAAAATCGTCGTTAATGTACTGATCGAGCTGCTCCAGACCTTCGCGCTCGATGCGCAATACCGCTTTGCCTGCGCGCTGGAAATCAAAAACTGCCGGTTGCTGATATGACATGGTCAGTCTGTCCTTGTTAGCCGTCCATGAACGCTGGCTGTACCCACAGCAGCGTCACCCAGACGAAGAAACCACAGAGTAAAAGTGCGCCTGCCGTACGGCCAACGCGTCGGCGACGTAACAGGCAGAGCAGGGCGAACAGTACGCTGACGCCGAGCATCACCCAGTAATCACGGGCGAACGCGTGGTAATCGATGCTGCCAGGATGCATCAGCGCCGGCAGGCCGAGTACGATAGCAATATTATAAATGTTGGCGCCGATCAGGTTACCGATCGCGATATCATCTTCGCCTTTCAGCGCACCAGCAATCACCGTCGCCAGCTCGGGCAGGCTGGTGCCGACGGCAATCAGCGTCAGACCCATCACCAGTTCACTGACGCCAAAATAGTCGGCAAACACCGTGGCGTTGTCGATCACCATCCGGGTCGACATCGGCAGGATAATCAGGGCGACGGCCAGCCAGAGAAACGCCACCGTGTTGCCGCTCTCTTCGCGCGGTAATTCCGCCAGCTGTTCACGGGTCAGGGTGTCGTTGTTATCACGCTCCGCTTTACGCGCAATGCGGATCACCACCATCAGATAAACCGCGGCGATGGCGATCAATCCAATGCCATCCAGTCGGCTAAGCTGGTTATCAAACAGCATAAAACCGCTGAGCAACGTCACCAGCAGCATTAAAGGGAGTTCACGACGAATCAGATTAGAGTGTACGCTGAGTGGATGCATTAACGCAGCGGCACCCAGGATCAGTAAAATGTTGGTAATATTCGAGCCCAGCGCGGTACCGACAGCAAGATCCATCTGGCCATGCTGCGCGGCCGAGAAGGAGAGAATCATCTCGGGCAACGAGGTGCCGATGCTGACGACGGTCATGCCAATGATCAAGGGTGGAATACCAAACGATCGACAGAGTATCGAGGCGCTAAACACCAGACGATCGGCACCATAAGCCAGTAAAAGCAAACCGATAATCAGCAGTGCAGAAGCTACGAACATGAAAAATCCTTGCGTAAAAACCCCAGCCCGGCACGCCTTGTCCGGCGGGTTTCAGGTTCTGTGCGATATAACAGGCGCTGATTTTGACCGTCTGAAAGGCAAAAGTAAATTTAATGGCCGTTTTCGCCAAATGTTAGCGGTAAGTTTCTGTAAAGCTATCGTGAATCAGGACCGAACAGGCTACCATCGTAACCCATGTTTACGCCCGATCCTTACAAGAGGTAATAATGATCCAGCAGCAGACGAATCTGGTCGAGGTTCGTGGCGTGAGTTTTTCGCGCGGAGATCGCCAAATCTTCGATGACATTTCGTTGACCGTACCGAAAGGCAAAGTGACAGCGATAATGGGACCTTCGGGGATCGGTAAAACCACTCTGCTACGCTTGATTGGGGGTCAGCTTCAGCCGACCCGTGGCGAAATCTATTTCCGTGGCGAAAACATCCCGTCATTATCTCGCGCTAAGTTGTATGAGGCGCGTAAAAAAATGAGCATGCTGTTCCAGTCAGGCGCGCTGTTTACCGACTTAACGGTGTATGAAAATGTCGCCTGGCCGCTGCGTGAACACACCCGCCTGCCGGCTCCGTTACTGCACAGTACGGTGTTAATGAAGCTGGAAGCGGTCGGTCTGCGTGGCGCCGCCCAGCTGAAACCAGCTGAGCTGTCGGGCGGAATGGCGCGGCGCGTTGCGCTGGCGCGTGCCATTGCCTTAGAACCTGAACTGATTATGTTCGACGAACCCTTTGTCGGACAGGACCCGATTACCATGGGCGTGCTGGTTAAGCTGATTGATGAACTTAACCACGCGCTGGGACTGACCTGTATTGTGGTGTCGCACGACGTACCGGAAGTATTAAGTATTGCGGACTACGCCTATATCGTGGCCGGGCAGAAAATTATCGCACACGGCACCACGCCGGAACTGCGAGAAAACAACGATCCGCGTGTCCGCCAGTTTATTGATGGAGAAGCGGATGGTCCGGTTCCATTCCGTTTTCCTGCCGGCGACTATCTCGCTGATTTAACCGGCTCAGGGAGTAACTAAACTGATGGTGTTGAAGGCGCTGGCGACATTTGGACGTCAGGGAATTGAAACGTGCGCCAGTTTTGGCCGCGCAGGATTAATGCTGTTTCATGCGCTGGTGGGCAAACCAGCGTTCCGCAGACACACGCCGCTACTGATTAAGCAACTGTATAGCGTCGGCGTGCTGTCGCTGCTGATCATCGTGGTTTCCGGTCTGTTTATCGGCATGGTGCTTGGCCTTCAGGGTTACCTGGTCTTAACCACTTACGGCGCAGAAACCAGTCTCGGTATGCTGGTGGCGCTGTCATTGCTGCGTGAACTGGGACCGGTGGTGACCGCGCTGCTGTTCGCCGGACGGGCCGGGTCCGCGCTGACCGCCGAAATCGGCCTGATGAAAGCCACCGAACAGCTCTCCAGTATGGAGATGATGGCGGTTGACCCGTTACGACGGGTGGTGTCGCCGCGTTTCTGGGCCGGTTTTATCAGCATGCCGCTGCTGACGCTGATTTTCACCGCGGTGGGTATCGCCGGTGGGGCGCTGGTCGGCGTGAGCTGGAAAGGGATTGATCCTGGTTTCTTCTGGTCGGCGATGCAGAATGCCGTTGATTTTCGTACCGATGTCGTTAACTGCCTGATTAAAAGCGCGGTGTTTGCTATCACCGTAACGTGGATAGCGCTGTTTAACGGCTATGATGCGATTCCAACCTCTGAAGGGATCAGTCGCGCGACGACGCGCACCGTGGTGCACGCGTCACTGGCGGTGCTCGGATTGGATTTTGTGCTGACAGCACTGATGTTTGGGAATTGATGCAATGCAAAGCAAAAAAAGCGAAATCTGGGTTGGCATTTTCATGATCATGGCGTTACTGGCTGCGCTGTTTCTTGCGCTGCGCGTCGCCGATTTAAAGTCGATGGGCACCGAGCCGACGTGGAAGCTCTACGCGACCTTTGACAATATTGGCGGCCTGAAAGCCAGTTCGCCGGTAAAAATTGGCGGCGTGGTGATTGGCCGGGTAACCGATATTGAACTGGAACCGAAAACGCTGCTGCCGCGTGTCACCATGGACATCAGCGATCAGTACGCTAATAAAATTTCAGACACCAGTTCGCTGGCGATCCGGACACAAGGATTGCTGGGGGAACAATTTCTGGCGCTTAACTTAGGCTTTGACGATCCTGAACTGGGTTCGTCGATGCTGAAAGATGGCGACACGTTACGTGATACCAAGTCGGCGATGGTACTGGAAGACCTGATTGGTCAGTTCCTCTACAAGAGCGGCGACAACAAACAAAATAATGACAGTAAGGATGCGCAGGGCAGCGAGAATGCCGCACCTGCGGTACCGGCTCAACCTTAAAACAAGAGGGTATACTATGTTTAAACGTTTACTGATGATTGCCATGCTGGTGGTGGCGGTGCCGCTGACGGCCAATGCGGCAGCCGACCAGAGCAATCCCTACAAACTGATGAACGAAGCGGCGCAGAAGACCTTTACCCGTCTTAAGAATGAGCAGCCGAAAATCAAGCAGGACCCGAACTACCTGCGCGACATCGTACGTCAGGAACTGCTGCCGTATGTGCAGATTAAATATGCCGGCGCACTGGTGCTGGGCCGCTACTACCGCGACTCTACTCCTGCACAGCGTGAAGCCTACTTCAGCGCCTTTGGTGATTATCTGGCACAGGCTTACGGCCAGGCCTTAGCGTTGTATCACGGTCAGACCTACCAGATTCAGCCTGAACAGCCGTTAGGCGACGCTAAAATTGTCGCAATCCGCGTTTCGATTATCGACCCGAATGGCCGTCCTCCGGTTCGCCTCGACTTCCAGTGGCGCAAGAACAGTCAGACCGGCAACTGGCAGGCGTATGACATGATCGCCGAAGGTGTCAGCATGATCACCACCAAGCAAAATGAGTGGAGCGATCTGTTACGTACCAAAGGCATTGATGGCCTGACCGCGCAGCTGAAATCATCCGCGGCGCAGCCGATTACGCTGGATAAACAGCAATAATGCGCGAATCGTTAAGCTGGCAGCGTGAAGCTAGCACGCTATTACTGAAAGGCGAGCTGGACCGCGATACGCTGCTCAGCCTGTGGCAGCAGCGCGACACGCTGATCAAAAATGTTGATATTATTGATGTCGCCGCGCTGGAGCGGGTCGATTCCTCCGGGCTGGCGCTGCTGGTGCATCTGCGTGAAATCGCCCGGGCCCAGGGCATTACTCCCCGGTTCGCCGGCATCAGCGACAAACTGCAGTCGCTGATTACCCTTTACAATCTGCAACAGATTATTGTTTCTGCGGATAAAAGCGCCTGATTTCCGGTCGTTACGCTAAGCCCCTGTTTTACACAGGGGCTTTTGCGTATTTAAGAGTCAGCCGCTTTCCTCTAAGATGTCTCCCTTATTATTATCAGGTGAAGTTAAGCGCAATGGAAAACAGTGAAATTCAGGCCGTGCTGATGGCAGCATTGCCTTTAGATGAAGTGCATGTGATGAGCAATGATGGCAGCCACTTTCAGGTTATCGCCGTCGGCGAACTGTTTGGTGAGCTGAGCCGCGTTAAGAAGCAGCAGGCTGTTTACGCGCCGCTGATGGAGTTCATCGCGGATAACCGCATTCATGCTGTCTCCATCAAAACCTATACTCCCGCTGAATGGGCGCGTGACCGTAAACTCAACGGTTTCTGATCCGTCAGCCTGGTGAACTCGCCGTGCGCGAGTCCGACCTTTAGCTAGTTAATTGAGAGCCGTGTTAATGGACAAATTTCGTGTGCAAGGCCCCACCCGCTTAAGTGGTGAAGTAACCATTTCCGGGGCGAAGAACGCCGCGCTGCCTATTCTGTTTGCTGCCCTGCTGGCTGAAGAGCCGGTCGAGATCCAGAATGTGCCGAAGCTGCGCGATATCGATACCACCATGAAGCTGCTGAGCCAGCTGGGTGCGAAGGTGGAGCGCAACGGTTCTGTGCATGTCGATGCCAGCGCGGTGGACGTATTCTGTGCCCCTTACGATCTGGTGAAAACCATGCGCGCCTCGATCTGGGCGCTGGGCCCGCTGGTGGCGCGTTTTGGTCAGGGACAGGTTTCCCTGCCGGGTGGCTGCGCGATTGGCGCGCGTCCGGTCGACCTGCATATTACCGGCCTTGAGCAGCTGGGTGCCGAGATCAAACTGGAAGAGGGCTACGTTAAAGCGTCAGTCAACGGCCGTCTGAAAGGCGCGCTGATCGTGATGGACAAAATCAGCGTCGGTGCGACCGTCACCATCATGAGCGCCGCGACGCTGGCGACCGGCACGACGGTGATTGAGAATGCCGCCCGTGAGCCAGAAATTGTCGATACCGCCAACTTCCTGAATACCCTTGGCGCAAAAATCAGCGGCGCAGGCACCGATAAAATCACCATCGAAGGCGTTGAACGTCTGGGTGGCGGAGTTTACCGCGTACTGCCGGACCGTATTGAAACCGGCACCTTCCTGGTAGCGGCCGCCATTTCAGGTGGCAAAGTGGTGTGTCATAAAACGCAGCCCGATACGCTGGATGCCGTCCTGGCGAAACTGCGTGACGCGGGTGCGGATATCGAAACCGGTGAAGACTGGATCAGCCTGGATATGCACGGCAAGCGGCCAAAAGCGGTTAACGTCCGCACCGCACCGCATCCGGGTTTCCCAACCGATATGCAGGCGCAGTTCACGCTGCTTAACCTGGTCGCGGAAGGCACCGGCCTGATCACCGAAACCATCTTTGAAAACCGCTTCATGCACATCCCGGAATTAATTCGTATGGGTGCGCACGCGGAAATTGAGAGCAATACCGCGATTTGCCACGGCGTTGAAACGCTGTCTGGCGCGCAGGTAATGGCCACCGATTTACGTGCGTCTGCCAGCCTGGTATTGGCGGGTTGCATCGCGGAAGGCACCACGCTGGTCGATCGTATCTATCATATCGATCGTGGCTATGAACACATCGAAGATAAACTGAAAGCGATGGGTGCAAACATTGAGCGCGTGAGCGGCGACGAGTAATCCCGCTTTGCGGCAAGACCATGAGCCAGCTCCGGCATCCGGAGCTGGTTTTTTTTCGCCGGGTAAGAACTAAAGATCGCTGTGATCGGTAGGTTGATCGGGCAGCGATCGGATCCGTTTCTTACGATCCAGCAGGCAATGCGTATCGGCATCGTAGTAGCGGCTGGGCCAGATCTCCGCGGGATGGATAGCAATCGCCTCGGCAATCAGCCACTCACCCTTGGGCCACGGTCGCGACAGCGCATTGGCCAGGGTAGATGAACTCAGGCCTGCCGAGCGTGACAGAGCGGCCAGAGTCGTGCCGCGCTTGTGTAAGGCGGCGATAATGTCGGCGGGATGCCAGTCTTCAATCCTTTTCTGCATAAACCTGTTCTCCTTTTCCGTGTTATTGCGTCACCCACACGGGCGACGGCTTTCCTTTTTGCAATGTTATCTGGAAAGTTAGTGGGATTTATAGCAAATAGATTCCATATGTTTCCAGTAAAATTTGGATCTTAAGCCAGATCTGCGTGAACCCGCGCAAAAGAGGTGCAACCAGAGAAAGAAGCGTGAAAGAAGTGGGAGCAGATAAACAAAAACGGAGCCAGGGCTGGCTCCGTCAGGGATTAGAAGTCGCGTTGAACGGACATGTGCGCCAGCGACTCCAGCGCGCTGCGCCACGGCGTTTCCGGCAGGATTTTCAATGCTTCAATGGCCTTATCCGCTTCCTGTTCCGCACGCTTGCGCGTCCATTCCAGCGAGCCGCACTGATTCATCGCTTCCAGCACCGGCTCCAGCAGATGCCGGCCATTGCCTTGCTCAATCGCTTCTCTGATCATTTTCGCCTGATCCGGCGATCCGTGCTGCATCGCATGCAGTAACGGCAGCGTCGGTTTCCCTTCACTCAGATCGTCGCCGGTATTTTTACCCAGCGTTTCACCGTCGGCACTGTAATCCAGTAAATCGTCAATTAACTGGAAAGCGGTACCCAGATAGCGTCCATAATCCTGCAGCGCTTTTTCCTCTTCCGGTGTGGCTTCAGCCAGAATCGCGGACGCCTGCGATGCGGCTTCGAACAGGCGCGCAGTCTTGCTGTAAATCACGCGCATGTAGCTCTCTTCCGTGATGTCAGGATCGTTCACGTTCATCAGCTGCAGCACTTCGCCTTCAGCAATCACGTTCACCGCTTCCGACATCAGCGCCAGAATGCGCAATGAGCCCATGCTGGTCATCATCTGGAAGGCGCGGGTGTAAATAAAATCACCGACCAGCACGCTCGCCGCATTGCCGAACGCCGCATTGGCGGTGGCTTTGCCACGACGCATATCGGATTCATCCACCACATCGTCATGCAACAGCGTGGCGGTATGGATAAATTCGATCAGCGCCGCATTGGTAACGTGCAGATCGCCCTTGTAACCCATGGCGCGTGCGGATAGCACGGCGATCATGGGGCGGATACGCTTGCCCCCACCACTGATGATGTAATAGCCCAACTGGTTGATGAGCGAGACATCTGAATTCAGCTGGTCGAGGATGGTCTGGTTAACGGCAGCCATATCCTGTGCGGTTAATTCATTAATCTGTTCTAAGTTCATTCGTCTTTTCAGCTATGACTCGTTTCTCTGCCATGGTAAGTGCTTTTACCCAGCCAGCGTTCAGGTAATCTGTTACTGATTGTACTTGAATTTTCTGGTTGAGGAACGTTTGCGTTCGGCCTGTGTTTTTTTTCTGCAAGAGAGTGCAAAGTGCTCTTGTCTTCTCCTGGAGTTTTGCGTAGAATTCGCGCCCTATTGTGAATATTTAGCGCGCCGCCTGATGAACTAAAAGGCAAGCGCAGAAGCGGAGTTTTATATGTACGCGGTTTTCCAAAGTGGTGGTAAACAACACCGAGTAAGCGAAGGTCAGACCGTTCGCCTGGAAAAGCTGGACATCGCAACCGGTGAAACCATTGAGTTTGACCAGGTTCTGATGATTGCCAATGGCGAAGACGTGAAAATCGGCGCGCCACTGGTTTCAGGCGGTATGATCAAGGCGGAAGTTGTTGCTCATGGTCGTGGCGAGAAAATTAAGATCGTTAAGTTTCGTCGTCGTAAACACTACCGTAAGCAGCAAGGCCACCGTCAGTGGTTCACTGATGTGAAAATCACTGGCATCACTGCCTAAGAGGAGATCTGACAAATGGCACATAAAAAGGCTGGTGGTTCGACTCGAAATGGTCGTGACTCCAACGCAAAACGTCTGGGTGTAAAACGTTTTGGTGGTGAATCCGTTCTGGCGGGTAGCATCATCGTTCGTCAGCGTGGCACCAAATTCCACGCCGGTAACAACGTAGGTTGTGGTCGTGACCACACCCTGTTTGCTACCGCAGACGGCAAAGTAAAATTCGAAATCAAAGGTCCGAACAACCGTAAATACATCAGCATCGTTGCTGAGTAAGGTTGTCGTGACGCAGACGTTTAACGTCTGAACGCACGAATTAAAGGCCCCGCAACTGCTGCGGGGCTTTTTACATTCTGCGCTCGGTTGCCGTAAAGGCAACGCATCACAAAAGATTGCTGTACACTTTATGTACGCACTGGCGAAAGCCAATCCTGATTTATCCGCCGCTGGTCAGCGCAGAAGACCCTGGCGGACCCGTTTGCAGAGTGCTGCAGACGATTGTGTGACGGAGATAGAAAATGAAGTTTGTTGATGAAGCGACAATTTTGGTCGTCGCCGGCGATGGCGGTAATGGTTGCGTCAGCTTCCGCCGCGAAAAATATATCCCGAAAGGCGGCCCGGACGGGGGTGATGGTGGTGACGGCGGTGACGTTTACCTGATCGCTGACGAAAACCTTAATACCCTGATCGATTATCGTTTCGAAAAGTCTTTCCGCGCCGAGCGTGGGCAGAACGGCCAGAGCCGTGACTGTACCGGCAAACGTGGCAAAGATATCGTGGTGAAAGTGCCGGTCGGCACCCGGGTCATCGACCAGGGTACCGGTGAGACCTTAGGCGACATGACGCGCCATGGCCAGAAACTGATGGTCGGCAAAGGCGGCTGGCATGGCCTGGGCAATACCCGCTTCAAATCGTCGGTTAACCGCAGTCCGCGTCAGAAAACCATGGGTACGCCCGGTGAAAAACGCGATCTGCAGCTGGAGCTGATGCTGCTGGCCGACGTCGGGATGCTGGGCTTGCCAAATGCCGGTAAATCGACCTTTATCCGTGCCGTCTCGGCAGCCAAACCGAAAGTGGCGGACTATCCGTTTACCACTCTGGTCCCGAGCCTTGGCGTGGTCCGTATGGACAGCGAACAGAGCTTTGTGGTGGCCGATATTCCTGGCCTGATCGAAGGCGCAGCCGAAGGCGCGGGTCTGGGTATTCGCTTCCTGAAACACCTTGAGCGTTGCCGCGTGCTGTTGCACCTGATCGACATCGATCCTATCGATGAAAGCGATCCGATTGAAAACGCGCGCATCATTCTCGGCGAGCTGGAAAAATACAGCGATAAGCTGTTCAACAAGCCGCGCTGGCTGGTGTTCAATAAAATTGACCTGCTGAGCGAAGAAGAAGCGCAGTCACGCGCCAAAGCGATCGCTGACGCGCTGGGCTGGGAAGGGAAGTATTACCTGATCTCGGCAGCCAGCCGTACCGGTGTCAACGAACTCTGCTGGGACGTGATGAGCTTCATCAACGCCAACCCGAAAGAAGCCGAGCTCGAAGAGAAACAGCCGGAGAAAGTGGAGTTCATGTGGGATGATTACCACAAAGAAGCCATTGAAAACGCGGTTGAAGTGGAAGATGAAGAGTGGGATGAAGAGTGGGATGATGAAGACGACGAAGGCGTCGAAATTATCTATCAGCGCTAACGCTCTGCGCGCATCACCGAATCGCGGCTGATGCGCGATGCTCCCTTTTCGCCCTGAAAGGGGAGCATCACACCGGCGTTAGCTCATTACCGCCACGCCCAGCCGGGCACTGCAACACAGCTGATCGCGACCGTTACGAATCTCAATCTGCCAGCTCTGGCTGCGCTTGCCCAGATGCAGCGGACGACAAATGCCGCGTACCAACCCGCTTGATACCGCACGATGATGGCTGGCATTCACTTCCACGCCCACCACGCTGCTGCCTTCCTCAACGGCCAGATAGCCCGCAATCGATCCCATCGACTCCGCCAGTACCACAGATGCGCCACCGTGCAGCAGGCCAAAAGGCTGATGCGTTCGGGCATCGACCGGCATGGTCGCTTCCAGATAATCCTCGCCGATTACGGTAAAAATGATCCCCAGATGTGCCACCAGCGAGTTCTCCCCCAGCGCATTCAGGGCATCAAGATCGATAGATCGTTTCCAGATCGTTGACATGATCAGGCTCCCAGGGTTGCGCCGCCATCCACCACGATATCCTGTAAGGTGACGTGGCTGGCAAGATCGGAGGCGAGGAACAGCACGTTAGCGGCAATTTCCTGCGGCTGTGCGATCTTTCCTAGCGGGATACCGAGTTTGAACTGATCCGGGAAGCCCGCGATCATCTCCTGCTCACCGGTCGGCGTATGCCACAGGCTGCGCTGCATATCGGTATCGGTTGAACCGGGCGAGACGATATTGCAGCGAACGCCATACGGTGCCATCTCCAGACCCACCGTCAAACAGAGGCTGCGCAGGGCGGCTTTTGAGGCGCCATAGGCGGACATGCCAATACGCGGCGCGTGCGCTGAGTTGGAGGCGATAGTGACAATTGCGCCCGCCCGCTGCTGCCGGAACACCGGCAGGGTTTGCTGAAACAGGTTGAACGCGCCACCGGCATTGACGTTAAGGCAGGCCTGCCAGTCGGTAAACGACAGCTCATCGGTCGCGCCAATCCGCAGAATACCGGCCGCGTTCACCAGCACATCAATACGCGGCTGCGTCGCCAGCAGTCGCTGGCAGAGCGTCTTCACCTGGTCAGGATCGGACACGTCCAGCGTATGGCAGGGAAACGGATAGTCGTGGCCGTGAAAACGCTGATCGAAAGCTTCAACCTGCGCACCTGCCTGATGAAACGCCAGCGCGGTATGATAGCCAATTCCCTGGCCGGCACCGGTTATCCAGACAATTTTTCCGCTGAAGTCGAACGAATGGCTCATTGCGCAGGCTCCCGTGACAGCAATGCCCACCAGCCATCAATGCTCGGATTTTTGGCCAGGCTGACAAAGTCGATGTCGCCGTGCACCTGTCGCCAGCGCGCCGCCAGCGCCATCACCCGCACCGAATCCAGACCGTAATCGATCAGGTTTTCATCATCTTCCGGCACGTCGTCATCTTCCAGCAGCGGCAGAATCAGCGCACGCAGATCGTCTTTGCTCAGCGGCAGCGGCATCAGGTCGGCGGTCATCACTACTTTGCCACTGCGGCCAGCGGTGTAGGTCAGCGCCATCATATGCTCGTCGCGGCTGAAATCCGCCAGTGCATCCGCCACCATAAACGGCTGGATGTTGCGCATAAACGCGTCGGTGGCGGTGGTCAGGCAACCGATATGGGCATAGACGCCGGTGATGATCAGCTGATCGCGGCCCATCTCCTGCAGGATCGACTCAAGCGGCGAGCGATGGAAGGCGCTGTAGCGCCATTTGGTCAGCACATGATCGTCGGCATCCGGTGCCAGCGCGTCCACGATCTTCTGCTGATCGGGATGCTTATTCAGGCCCGGGCCCCACATGTCGTTGAGCAACGCACGATCTTCATCGCTCTGCGCATTCGGCTGCGCGGTATAGAACACCGGAATCCCCTGCGCTTTGCAGTAGCAGCGCAGGCGGGCAATGTTGTCGACTACCTGCTCCACCAGCGGGCTATTCTCGCCCCAGAAGTTGAGGAAATAACGCTGCATATCGTGGATCAGCAGTGCCGCACGGCCCGACTCCAGCGCCCATTTTACCTTGTTGGTCGGCAACTCAGTGGCGGCTGGCAGCGGATAAGAGGTCAGTTTTGGAATAGCCATAGAAAAATCTCCGGACAGATCAGGCTTGCGCTTGTTGATCGGCAAGTTGTTGGCGCAAACGTTTTTTATCCACCTTGCCGACAGGGGTCAGCGGCAGGGCATCTACGCAGGTAATACGGTCGGGGAGTTTGAATTCCGCTACCCCGAGTTCACGCAGGTGACGACGTAGCGCCACCGGTTTCACCGGCTGACGGGCCACGATAAAGGCACAGCTCTTCTCACCCATCAGCTCATCGTTCATCGACACCAGTGCTGCGTGGATCACATCAGGATGGCGTTGCAGCAGGTTCTCGATCTCTTCCGCCGCGATCTTTTCGCCCCCGCGGTTGATCTGATCTTTCTCACGCCCCTGAACAATGATGTTGCCCTGCGGGGTGATCTCAATCAGATCGCCAGAGCAGTAAAAGCCCTGTGAATCGAAGCTGGCGGCATTATGTTCCGGGCTGTTGTAGTAGCCGCGGAAGGTATAAGGTCCGCGCGTCATCAGACGGCCAATGGCGCCGGTCGGCAGCGGATTGCCTTGTTCATCGGCCACCCACACTTCATCATCCGGCGAGATCGGGCGGCCCTGCGTGGTCAGAATGGTGGTTTCATCATCATCGAGCCGGGTGTAGTTCACCAGACCTTCAGCCATGCCGAACACCTGCTGCAGTTTGCAGCCTATCTCTGACTGAATGCGCGCCGCCAGGGTTTCGCCCAGCTTCGCGCCACCGACCTGAATGCGTTGCAGCGAAGCCAGTGCGGCATTGCTGCCCCATTCCTGAATCGCCTGCAGCCACAGACTGACGGCTGGCGGGACCAGACCGGTATCGGTTACCTGATGCTTTTCAATCAGCGGGAAGCAGAGCGTAGCGCTGGGATCGGCCGCCAGAATAACCTGTCCGCCCGCGTAGAAGACCCCCAGCGCGCCCGGTGAGCTCATCGGAAAATTATGCGCAGCGGGCAGGGCGATCAGATAACGGGTGTCGGCGGTCACTCCACAGATAACATCACTTTCGCGGATGCTGTAATAGTAGTCGTTATGGGTGCGCGGGATCAGTTTCGGCGTGCCGGTGCTGCCGCCTGAAAGCTGGAAAAAGGCCACTTCATCACCGGCGGTCGGCGTAGCGACGAAATCGCCCGCCGTTTCCGCCAGCAGCGCCTCAAGGCTGTTTTCAGCCTGACCGTCACCGCGCAGGATCACCTGCTGCAGCGAGTCATGATCGCGGCACAGCTGGCTGATAAAACCGTCATCGGCAAACAGCGTATGGCTGCGATCGGCAATCAGCAGGCGGGGCGCAATCTGGCTGGCGTAAGCCGTCAGCTCAGTACGCTGATGGCTGAACAGCGCATTAACCGGCGCGACGCCAATTTTAAACAGCGCAAACAGCGTCAGGTAAAATTCGGCCACGTTGCCGAGCTGCACCAGCGCGGTATCACCCGGTTTGAGGCCACGACGCTGCAACGCCGCCGCCAGGTTGTCACTTAAGCGGGCCAGCTGACGATAGCTGAACTGCCGATCGCCATCAATCACCGCCACGCTGTCGCTCTGTTGGTGGCGTTCGAGGATATCGGTCATCGGCAAATCCAGCCAGTAGCCTTTTTCGCGGTAACGCGCGGCCAGATCGTCAGGCCAGCGGCTGTAGGAAATGGTCATACAGGTTCCTTTATTGCAGTCCAAAAGCGCGAAGCATGGTGTCAAGTTTGACGCCAGTTTCACGCCATTCTGATTCTGGTTGTGAGTCAGCAACGATACCCGCGCCAGCAAACAGCCGCACGCGTGGCCCATTGACCGTGCCGCAGCGAATCGTCACAACCCATTCGCCATTGCCCTGGTCATCGCACCAGCCGACGATGCCGCCAAACAGCTGACGCTCAAACGGTTCGAGTTGCTGTATCAGCTGCTGGGCGCGCTGATGCGGGAAGCCGCTCAGTGCCGGCGTCGGATGCAGCAGGCAGGCCAGCGACAGTGCATTTTCGCGTGGGTCGAGCACTTCACCCTCAATCAGAGTGGCGAGATGCCATAAGGTTGCGGTGGTGATCAGCGACGGCACCTCCGGCACCGACAGCGTCCGGCTGCGCGGTTGCAGCGTGTGGCGCATCGCATCGGTCACCAGCTTATGTTCATGGCGATCTTTATCCGAGCGCATCAGGCTCTGGCCTGCGGCCTGGTCACGGATCGGATCGGCATCACGGCGGGCCGATCCGGCCAGCGGACAGGAGCTGAAATCCCGACCCTGTTTGCGGATCATTAATTCCGGGCTGGCCCCGACCAGCGAACCCCCTTCCGGCAGCGGCAGATGAAAGTGATAGCTGTTAGGGTTCTGCGCCACGATGCGCTGCATCAGCGCCGCGGTATCCACTGGCTGTTCAGCGGTGATATCCATCAGTCGCGACAGCACCACTTTATCCAGATCGCCACGCTGCGTTGCGGCTACCGCCTGCGCCACCATATCGGTGAAAATGTCATGATCCGGCACCGCCGTACGGCGACGCACCTGCGGCAAGGCAGAGTCGGGCGGTGAGGTGACCGCATGCAGATCGGCGCGGTTAAAGGTCTGATACGATTCGGGGATAAACAGCGCCGATGGCTGATTGACGTCAAACGGGATCGCGCCGACCAGAATAGGGTGGGTAATACCCTGTTTTCTGGCTGAGGCGAAATGGTGCTGCAATTGTTGCTGAAAATCCCCTGTCAGCACATCACCCGCAGTTACCGGGGTGGTCAGCGTGGTGAAGCAGCCCTGCGTGGTCAGGCTTTTCCAGGGAGAAGTAAACAGGAAGCCGCGGCACAACGCGGAGAAATCCTGCAACAAGGGATGTTCAAACGTCAACGATTCCACCATAATTTTCACCTATAAATGATAAGATAATTAATAATGATTATCATTTGTATTGTGGCCCAGTAACCTACGTTGATTAGCCGGAAGTGTCAATAAATACGCGGTGTTTCGGCTGCGTTTTCCTGCTAAATCAGCACAAACAGCAGGGCAAATAGCCAGTATAAAAGTGGACTGAAATTTATGACTAAACGTGGTGTAAAGGCGGCGATAGCGCTGTTTTTCTTCTGTATCAGTTTCGCGGCGACGGCACAGAACGGCTGGCCGCGCACGGTGGCGGGCGCAAAAGGCAGTGTGACGTTATCCCAGGCGCCGACCCGCATTGTCTCGACCAGCGTCACCCTGACCGGTTCGCTTCTGGCGATAGATGCGCCGGTGATCGCCAGCGGCGCAACGGCACCCAACAGCCGGCTGGCCGATGGGCAGGGTTTCTTCCGTCAGTGGGGTGAGGTGGCAAAACAGCGCGGCGTAAAACGCCTTTATATTGGCGAGCCGAGTGCCGAAGCGATTGCGGCGGAAGCGCCGGACCTGATTGTGGTCAGTGCCACCGGCAATGACTCAGCGATCAAACTGGTCGATCAGCTGTCCGCCATCGCGCCGGTGCTGGTGATCAACTACGACGATAAAAGCTGGCAGCAGCTGGTAACGCTGCTGGGTGAAGCAACCGGCCATGAAGCACAAGCCGCTGCCCGGGTAAGCGCATTCGATGCACGTGAAAAAGCGCTCCGCTCAGCGCTGACGCTGCCGCCGCAGCCGGTCTCCGCCATGGTCTGGAACGGCGACGGTCGCGCAGTTAATCTGTGGACTGAGGCATCCGCGCAGGGCAAATTGCTGCAGCAGCTGGGGTTCACCCTGGCTACACCACCTGCCGACATGCAGCACGGTCACAGCATGGGGCAGCGTAAAGACATTATTCAGTTGTCAGGGGAAAATCTGGCTGCCGGGCTGAATGGCCACTCGTATCTGCTGTTTGCCGCCGAGCCGCAAACAGCAGAGCAGGTGATGAAGAATCCTTTCCTGGCCCAGACGCCCGCGGTGCGTAGCAAAGCGGTCTATGCGCTGGGGCTGGATACCTTCCGTCTGGATTACTACAGCGCCACCAATCTGCTGAACCGGCTGGAGGCGCTGTTCGCTAAATCATGATGCTGTTTCTGCCTGCCCATGTGCAGGCGGTTGATAACGGCGCAAACGCGCCATCAGCAGCCACATCACAACGCCCAGCACGGTGGCGGCCAGACCCAGCAGGCCTGCCGCCTGCTGCGGCAGCAATAGTGACCCCATCGCCCCGATCATCGCCGCGCCAAGCGCATCACCGGTAACATTCTGCGCCGTCCACAGGCTGTTGATCCGCCCAAGCAGCGCATCCGGCGTTAGCGTCTGGATCAGGGCATATTGCACCAGGCTGTTGATAGCACTGAAATAACCAAACGCGGCGAGGCAGACCAGACTCAGGCTGAACCACGGCATCAGGCTGAACAGGCCCAGCGCCACAAAGGCGGCAATGGCACTGGCCAGGATCAATCGACCCGGCTGCGACGACTGTGCCAGCCGGCCGCTGGTTAAGGCACCGACCGCCGCCCCGAGTGGCACGGCGGCATACATCAGCCCCAGTTGCTCCAGCCCGACCTGCCAGTGCGGAGCCAGCGCCGGGTAGAGTACCCGCACCGCACTGGCTAAGGTCACCAGCGCGCCAACCAGCGCGGCCATGCCGACGATCGGGCTGGCGAACAGAAACCCGATCCCGGCGGATAACGCGGTCAGCGGATGTTCACGCGGTTGTGGTGGCGGGGCAAGCGTTGGCAGTCGCAGCAGGGTGAGCACCGTCAGTAAGGTGCCGATCGCCGCCAGACCGTAGTTCCAGACCACGCCAGCATGGGCGATCACCAGTCCGGCAATCGCCGGCGACAGGATCGCACCAAAGCGGACCGTCAGCATGGTGATAGCGCCCGCTTTCATGATATTTTCGCGCCCCACTAGCGCCGGGGTGGCGGCCAGTAGCGCGGTGACGCCAATCGCGCCAAAAAAGCCATCCCACAGGCCCAGCACAAACACCGCGATCACCGAGGGTGCGGGCAGCAGGGCATTGATGCACAACGCGACAAAACCGAGGCCGCAGGTGGAACGGGCAAACAAAATCAGGCGTCGGCGTTCGTAGCGATCGGCCAGTACGCCGCCGGTCAGCAGGCCGATAAACATGCCGGCACCGGCCAGCGTGACCGCCAGTCCGACCAGCAGCGGGGATTGTGTCAGCTGTTGAATCTGTACCGGTACCGCGACCGCCAGCATGCCAAGCGCGACGATTGAGATAAATCGGGCGATAAACACGGCGCGGAAGGCGGGATGGGTTTTCAGCAGGCTGAGATCGATAAAGTGGGAGGGTTTGTTCATAACGTCGCTTTTTTGCACCCATTTTCCTCATCATTGAGTTTACGAGTCATGGTAACATACAAAAAACGCGTAAGAACGATAACAAGTATCATTATCATAAAGGTATCCACCGCGATGCCATTGAATTCGTGAAGGTTTAAATGTTATGCGTCAATTCCATGTAATAGCAGGTTCAGGGATGCTGCTGTTGCTGCTCCTCGCGCTCAGTCTGATGCTGGGTGCCAAATCCATTGCCTTTCATGATGTCACTCAGGCGCTGCTGACCGACTGCTCCAGCGCTGACTGCATCATTGTGCGTGACGCCCGATTGCCACGCACCCTGGCCGGGCTGCTGGCGGGCGTTGGCCTCGGCGTGGCGGGCGCGCTGATGCAAAGCCTGACGCGCAATCCGCTGGCCGATCCCGGTATTCTGGGCATCAATGCCGGGGCCGGCTTCGCGGTGGTGCTGGGCATTGCGCTGTTCGGTGCCGATTCACCGGCCGACTGGCTGGGCTTTGCCTTTAGCGGGGCGCTGCTGGCGTCGTTGCTGGTGGCGCTGACCGGCGCTATCGGTGGTGGAAGGGTTAATCCGGTGCGTCTGACGCTGGCCGGGGTGGCGCTGGGCGCGGTGTTAGAGGGCTTAACCTCTGGCTTATCGCTGCTCAACCCTGACATCTATGATCATCTGCGTTTCTGGCACAGCGGTTCGCTGGATATCCGTAATTTCACCATGCTGCGCACGACCTTTCCTGCCGTGGCGATCGGTTGCCTGCTGGCGCTGCTGCTGGCACGCTCGCTCAACAGTCTCAGCATGGGCGGTGATATGGCAACCGCGCTCGGTACCCGCGTTGCCCGCACCCAGCTTATTGGGCTGCTGGCGATTGCCCTGCTGAGCGGGGCCGCCACCGCCGCGGTGGGGCCGATTGCCTTTGTCGGATTAATGACGCCGCACCTGGCACGCTGGCTGTTCGGTAACGATCATCGCTGGATGCTGCCTGGCACCATTCTCATTACGCCCTGTCTGCTGCTGGCGGCTGATATTCTCGGCCGCGTGCTGGTACCGGGCGAGCTGCGCGTATCGATTGTGACCGCAATCCTCGGCGCGCCAATGCTGATTGTGCTGGTGCGCCGTAAGGCTGGCAGAGGTGCAGTATGAAGCGTGTAACCTTCAACGGCGTCTGGCTGCTGCTGGCGTGTCTGGCGCTGGCTTTTCTCGGCGTGACGCGCGGCACCTTGCCGATCACGGCTGCGCAGCTGTGGCAGGTGATTAACGGCGAGGCGGCGCGCAATATTCAGCTGATTGTGGTGGAGTGGCGTCTGCCGCGGGTGATGATGGCGCTGCTGATCGGGGCGGCGCTCGGCGTGAGCGGCGCTATCTTTCAATCGCTGCTGCGAAATCCGCTCGGTAGCCCGGACATTCTGGGCTTCAACACCGGCGCCTACAGCGGTGTGCTGGTGGCGCTGGTGCTGTTCCAGCAGAACATGGAAGGCATGACGCTGGCGGCGCTGATCGGCGGATTGCTGACGGCGGGTGTGGTCTGGCTGTTTAGCTGGCGCAACGGCGTCGAGACTTTTCGGCTGATCATTGTCGGCATCAGCGTGCGGGCGCTGCTGATGGCGCTTAACAGCTGGCTTATCATCAGCGCCTCACTCGAGGCAGCACTGAGCGCTGGCCTGTGGAGCGCCGGCTCGCTGAACGGCATCAGCTGGGCGAAAACCACGCCGGTAATCAGCGTGCTACTGCTGGCGCTGCTGGCAACCGCACTGCTGGCGCGGCGGATGCGGCTGCTGGAGATGGGCGATGATACCGCCTGCGCGCTTGGCGTAGCGGTTGAGCGCAGCCGCATCCTGCTGATGCTGACCGGGGTGATCCTGACGGCGGCCTCGACTGCGCTGGTCGGGCCGATCTCATTTATTGCGCTGCTGGCACCGCAGATCGCCCGTCGACTGTGCGGCGGAATCAAAGGCGCATTACCGCTGGCGGCATTATGTGGCGCGCTGCTGTTAACCGCCGCTGACTACGCCGCGCAGCACTTTTTCCTGCCCTATCAACTGCCGGTTGGCGTGATTACCGTAAGCCTGGGCGGACTTTATCTGATTGCTCTACTGGTGCGGGAGGCGCGACGCCAATGACAGTAACAACACGTTTGCAGGGCAACGCGCTGACGCTCGGTTATGACAAAAAAATCGTGGCGGAGAATCTCTCAGTGGCGATCCCTGACGGTGAGCTGACGGTGATCATTGGCCCCAACGCCTGTGGTAAATCGACGCTGCTGCGTACCCTGAGCCGGCTGGCCCGGCCGTTACAGGGCGAGGTGCTGCTGGATGGCAATGCGATTGCCCACTACTCCACCAAAGAGGTGGCGCGTCGGCTCGGGCTGTTGCCGCAAAGCTCCAATGCACCCGCCGGCATCAGCGTCAGTGAGCTGGTGGCGCGCGGACGTTATCCTCACCAGCCGCTGTTTGGTCGCTGGCGGCTGGAAGATGAAGTGGCGGTGCAGCAGGCGATGCTGGCGACCGGCGTGGCCGATCTGGCACAGCAGCAGGTCGATACCTTGTCCGGCGGTCAGCGGCAGCGGGTCTGGATTGCGATGGTGCTGGCGCAGCAAACGCCACTGCTGTTGCTCGATGAACCGACGACCTGGCTGGATATCGCGCATCAGATTGAACTGCTGGAGTTAATGCAGGATCTGAATCGGCAGCATGGCCGTACGCTGGTGGTGGTGCTGCACGACCTCAATCAGGCATGCCGCTACGCCAGCCATTTGATTGCCATGCGGGACGGTAAGATTATTGCGCAAGGTAAACCGGCCGACATCGTGACGCCGGCGCTGATTGAAACCATTTACGGCCTGCGCTGCATGATTGTTGACGATCCGGTGGCCCACACCCCGATGATTGTGCCGCTGGGGCGTGCAGCCAGCTGATTCGGCCTTCCCCTGCGGGAAGGCGCGAGTCGGTCGGGGATTAAAACGCCGCCAGCAGTTGCTGCAGGCGTGGCCCAATCTGTTCAAACATCCGCGGCGAAATGATCTCGACGTGGGCGCAATCCAGCGGCCATATGTCCAGTTCGGCAACGTAAGATGACCAGGCGCGACTGGCATCCTGACCGGGTTGCTGCGTCTGTTCCGCCAGGAACAGGGTCGCCCGGCCGTTGAAGCGCGCGCTGCGGGCCGTGGCCAGCAGTCGCACTGAGCTGGCGTAGTTGGCTTCGATGGTGGTAAACAGCGCCTCCATCCCTTCTCCCGCCTGCTGGCGCTGCGCCGCAATAAACTGCTCGCGCTCCCGGTTAACCTCTTCCAGTACCGCCGGATCCAGTACGTTTTCCCCGCGCTTCTCATCCCAGTTCTGCGTCTCTGGTGGCCAGGTATCCAGCAGGCCGAGGAAGGCAACGGTTTCACCTGCGGCTTCCAGCCGCGCCGCAATACCCTGCGCCAGCGTCCCGCCCAGCGAATAGCCGAGGAAATAGTAAGGACCGTGCGGCTGCTGCTGGCGTATCGTCGCCAGGTGCGCCTCACACACCGCATCGAGATGCGATGCCTGATTGAGTGGGCTGGTGAGATCCGGTGACTGAATGCCAAGCAGCGACCAGCGTGCATCGAGATAGCGTTGCAGTACGCTGAACTGCCAGGCAAAACCTGAAGCCGGATGGAAGCAGAACAGCGTCGGCCCGCTGCCGCGCCGCAGCGGCAACACCGCTTCAAAGCCGGCACGGCTGGCCTCAGCCGATTCACTGCTCAGCAAGGCTGCCAGTTTTTCCACCGTGGAAGCGACCATAATCTGGCCGACCGACACCGGCTGATTGAGGCGGCGGCGCAGCTGTGCCGCCAGCCGCATCGCCAGTAACGAGTGGCCGCCGAGGGCGAAGAAATCATCCTGAGCGCTGATCGACTCCCGCTCCAGCAGCGTGGCGAACGCCTGTGCCAGGGTGGTTTCCAGTCCCGGATGCGGGTCCCGGCCCGCTTCCGCTGTCTGCGTCTGCGGCAGCGGCAACGCTTTACGATCCAGCTTGCCGTTGCTGCTGACCGGTAACGCCGCCAGCTGCACGATAGCGACCGGTACCATGTGCGCAGGCAGTTGAGTCGCCAGCGCCTGACGCATCGCCACGGCATCAATCGGCTGATCCGCCACCACATAGCCCACCAGCTGGCGCGCATCTCCCTGCTGAGGGTCTGCGCCACCCAGCACCAGTGCATGCGTCACCGCCTGCTCCACGCCGGGCAGGGCAGCCAGGGCGTGGTCGATCTCATTCAGTTCAATCCGCTGTCCGCGAATTTTAAGCTGATCGTCGCTGCGGCCGAGATATTCGACTGCGCCATTGGCCAGCCAGCGCGCAACATCGCCGGTACGGTACATCCGGCTGCCGTCGCCATAGGGATCAGCGACAAAACGACTGGCGGTCAGGTCAGGGCGATCAAGATAGCCATGCGCCAGCTGTACGCCGGTCAGATAGAGATCGCCAGCCACGCCAGGCGGCACCGGTTGCAGACGGGCATCCAGAATCCGTAAGCCGGTGTTCCAGACCGGGAAGCCAATTGGCACGCTGGCACCTTCGACCGCCGCCAGTTCCTCACCCGAGGCCGGGTAATAGCTGACGTCGACCGCTGCTTCGGTCGGACCATAGAGATTGTGCAGCGCGACATGGGTCAGATTTTGCCACTGGCGTGACAGCTCAGCCGGTAACGCTTCGCCGCTGCAGAACACCTGGCGCAGGGTAGCGCAACGCGCCACGGCGTCCGCATCCTGCAGCGTGGCGACAAAGGCCGCCAGCATCGACGGCACAAAATGGGTCGTGGTAACGCGATGGCGGGCAAACAGCTGTTGCAACGCCTCCGGATCGCGATGGGCATCCGGCGGGGCCATCACCAGCTGTGCGCCGACCATCAGCGGCCAGAATAACTCCCAGACGGACACGTCGAAGCTGCTCGGGGTTTTCTGCAATACCACATCACTGCTGCCGAGCGGATAGTGATCCTGCATCCACAGCAGGCGGTTAACGATCGCCTGATGGCTGACCAGCACCCCTTTCGGCCGACCGGTTGAGCCGGAGGTATAGATTATGTAAGCGCCATCCTGCGGGCGTGGCTGCTGGCTGATCTCTGACGTGTTCGGGGTTAACAGTGCGTCATAAAACAGCGGGGTGACCGGCGTAAGGGCGGCCAGTCGTCCGGCCAGCTGATGACAGGTGACCAGCGTTTTCGGCGCGGCATCTTCCAGCATCATCTGCAGACGATCGTCAGGATAGCCGGTATCGAGCGGCAGGTAAGTGGCACCCGCGCTAACGATAGCCTGCAGCGCCAGCGACAGGAACACCGATCGCGGCAGGGCGACGGCGACGATATCGCCCGGCTTCACACCCTGTGCAATCAGCTGCTGCGCCAGCGCCGCCACCTGCTGCTGCATCTGTTGATAAGTAAGCTGATGGGCCTCATCCGCCAGCGCCGGGGCCTGCGGAGTACGCTGCGCCTGGCTTAACAGCAGGCTGCTCAGCGTCTCTGCCGGTAGCGGCATTGCCGTCTGGTTAAGGGTGGCTAACTGCTGATGTTCAGCCGGCGTCAGCATATCCAGCTCGCCACACGGGCGATCGGGATCGGCGGCCAGCTGCGACAGCAGCAGATCAACGCGGCTGGCGTGTTGTCTGAGGGTTACTTCGCTGTAACGCTGCGCGTTCGCCAGCAGTTCCAGCGTCAGGTCACCCTGTTCGCTGAGGTAGATGGCAATCTCCAGATCGCGTACCGGGCCGGAGGCGAGCTGATGCGTCACGCCTTTAATGCCGGCAAAATCGAGCTGGTAATCAAACATCTTGAGGTTGATCACCGGTCCGTAGAGCGGATCGCTGTCGCCGGAACGGCCCAGATCACGCTGTACCTGCTCGGCATCGTAGCGCTGATGTCGACGCATTTTTTTTATTTCGCCCGCCAGTCGCGCCGCCAGCGCGCCGAGCGGCTGGGCCGGATCGTTGTGCACCGCCATCGGCAGCACATTGATCACCGGACCGGTGGCACACAGCGCGGCTGAACCGATGCGGCGCATAAAGATAAAACCGGCGGCAAAGTCGTTTTGTCCGCTGAGACGTGCCAGCCACAGCGAGACCAGCGCAATCGCGGTGTCAGCCGCGCTGAGCTGCAGCTGTTGGGTATGCGCCAGCAGGGCCTGAAAGTTATTGCTGTCCAGCGCAAAGCGATGGCGCAGCAGATCGGTACTGGCACTCTGGCCCGCCAGCGGCTGGTCGGAGAGCGACGCAGGCGCGGGAAGCTGCGCGCCTTTTTCGCGCCAGAACTGCGCATCACGCTGCCAGCCAGCAGATTGCTGGTAGCGCTGGTACTCTTCGACCACCTCGCTGAACGGCGTAAAGGGCGTCGGCTCGGGCGTTTCATCACGCTGCCAGGCGCTATAAAGATTGGCAATACGGCGGGTCAGGGCGGTAAAGCTGAAGCCATCGACCACCAGATGATGATAACGCTGATACCAGTACCAGTGCTCATCACCCAGCCGCAACAGGCTGTGGTGGTACAGCGGCGCGCCGCTTATCACCCGCAGGTCACCAGACATATCCTGCTGCATCAGCGCACGAGCCGCGGCGACCGGATCGGTTGAATTGCGCAGGTCAATCACCTGCGGCGTAGCAAAGCGCTGCGGTGCAGACCACTGCTGTGGTTCACCGTCCTGCTCGCCAAACGCCATATTCAGCGTATCCGCTTCCTGCATGCCGGCAACGATTGCTTTGGCCAGCAGCGTGCTGTTGAGCGCGCCGCGCAGTTCGACAAAATGCGCCACCGCGTAAGCATTAGCGTGCGGGGATAACTGGTCTGCGATCCAGATGCCGGGCTGAGCGGCAACCAGCGGCAACGTTTTCTGTTCAGTCAGGTTCGGGTTCATGATGATCTCAGACATCGTCGCTCCGGCTGGTGCTAGCGCTGGCGGTGACCGGACGAATATCGTGCCAGTTTTCATTCAGCCAGCTGAGGCAGATCGCCTGTGGCTGGGGACCAAATACCGGCTGCCAGCCAGACGGAATCGCCCGGAAGGCGGGCCATAAACTGTACTGTTGCTGGTTATTGATCAGTACATGACAATCCTGCTGCGGATCGTCGAACGGATTAAGATGTTGCATATTGGTCTCCTGCCCGTGATATCCAGGCGAGATATCGCCCTCATCCTGCGCGCCGCCGCTGACCGCGAGCGACCTCGGGCGTGAAAGAGGGCCGATAAGCGAATTACGGGTATTGCCACATTGCTTTTAATCCGGCCAGCAGGCCGCCGCGCCAGCAGAGCGCGTCGTGACCGCCTTCAAACGGTTGATAGCTAACCTGATGCCCGGCCGCGATTAAATCACGCTCAAATTGTTGATTCGCTGCCAGAATCAGCCGCTCACGCCGTCCAGCTTCGAGATAAAAGCGGCGCGGCGGCGCCTGCAGCAAACCTTGTTGTAGTTGTTGCGGTAGCCAGCCGTTGGGGTTACCGCGCGCCGGCCACCAGAAGGAGCCGGAAAGGCTGATGGCGGCACCAAAGGTCTCTGGCCAGCTTAAGGTGGCGTAAGCTGCGGAAAGTCCGCCAAAACTCTGTCCTGCCACCAGCGTGCTGTCGCCCTGCACCCGGCAGGCAACGGTTTGCTGAATCAGCGGCAGGAGTTCGTGCTGCACCGCCAGCCAGAATTCAGGATTACAGGTCAGCTCCCGGCTGCGGTGTTCCCGGTCGATAATGTCGATCATCGCATAGACCGCCGGTGGCAGTTCGCCTGCGGCGGTGAGCTGCTGCAGCGGACCGGCAATCGGCATGGTCTGCGCCCAGAACTGTCCATCCAGCAATAACGCCAGCGGACGTGCGGCGGAAGAGGCCTCGCCACTGCAGTAAAGCCACACCGTGCGCTGATTACCCAGTCGTTCGCTGCGCCACAGCAGCGGTTGCAGCGGGATAGCCGCCGGCTGGCCGCGATCAACCTCGTGCCACACCGATTGATCGGGCGCCTGCGGCAGGTGCAGCGGTGATACCCGCATGCCGCGTCCGCCGGCCCAGCCGCGCAATGGGTTGAGCGGGTCCGCCTGCGCTGACGGGAATTTGCCGCTCCACCATTGGCGCAGCGTCTGCATATCAGTCTGGCCGTCAAATTTCTCTGCCTGGCGATCGGGTATCAGGCAGTAGCTGCCGCGCCAGTCAGCGGGCAGGGTGGTTTGCCACCACCAGACATCGGTATGGGGAACGCGTGTTAAGGAGGAGGGGGCGGCGGACTGATGGTGATCGGTCACGCCGGTGATGTTGATCCAGACGCGGCGGATCGCCGAGTGGGACTCATCGCCGTGGGGATCACGCCAGAAGAAGGTGACCTGACAGGTTCCCTCTTCGCCGGGTTCAATCAAGGGAATGCCCTGTTGCTGCTGCTGTTGCCACCAGGCGTCACTGCCGGTCACTTCATTTAACCACGTCATACGCGCCATCAGTCGATCACTACACTTGATTAGGGGTGATGCATGTTATGAATAATACTATTGATAATTATTTTCATTTGCAATAGGGTGTTTCCGCTCTACAGGGAGCGCACGCATCCTCTCTGCCGTATCGGGCTTCAGACCGGGACGAGGGTCTGTTGAAGATGGTCCGGAGAGAACTGGAATGCGTTGCAGGCAAGGTACTTACCTTTTCACCGGCGCGCCGGCAGTGGCCTTTCGCTGGCAATCCAGGAATAAAAAAATGAAAAAGTTATCCCGGCTTTCGTTAGCCATTATGATTGAACTTGGCGTCACCACCTCTCTCATTTCTACCGGCGCAGTAGCTGCCGCTACTGACCCGGGCATCACCAGCAACTCATCCGATACCGCCAGCGACAGCACCATGATGGTCACCGCCGCCGAGCAAACGCTTCAGGCACCCGGTGTGTCGACCATCACCGCCGACGAAATCAAAAAACATCCGCCTGCTCGCGACGTCTCTGAAATCATTCGTACCATGCCCGGCGTTAACCTGACCGGTAACTCCACCAGCGGCCAGCGCGGTAATAACCGACAGATCGATATCCGCGGCATGGGGCCGGAAAACACCCTGATCCTCGTTGATGGCTTGCCAGTGACCAGCCGCAACTCGGTGCGTCTGGGCTGGCGTGGCGAGCGTGATACGCGCGGCGACAGCAACTGGGTTCCGCCTGAGATGATTGATCATATTGAAGTGATCCGTGGTCCGGCGGCGGCACGTTACGGTAATGGTGCTGCTGGCGGGGTGGTAAATATCATCACCAAAAAAGAGCTGGATAATCAGTGGCACGGCTCGTGGAGCGCCTACTACAACGTGCCGCAGCATAAAGATGAAGGGGCAACCCGACGCACTAACTTTAGCCTCGAAGGGCCGTTAGGCGACGACTTCAGCTTCCGGCTGTATGGCGGGTTGGCAAAAACTCAGGCCGATGCGTACGACATTAATGAAGGACATGCTGCCCAGCGAACCGGTACCTATGCCGGATCCTATCCGGCCGGCCGTGAAGGCTCGGTCAATAAAGATGTTCATGCCTTACTGCGCTGGGCTTTTGCGCCAATGCAGGCACTGGAGTTTGGCGCCGGTTACAGTCGGCAGGGCAACCTGTATGCCGGTGATACACAGAACACCAACACCAACGCGCTGGTGAAAAGCAAATATGGTGATGAAACCAATCGCCTTTATCGGCAGAGCTTCTCGCTGAAGTGGACCGGCGCCTGGGATAATGGCATCAGTACCAATACCTATGCGCAATATGAGAACACCCGCAACTCGCGCCTGAATGAAGGGCTGGCGGGCGGCACCGAAGGGATCTTCTCCAACAGCGACTTCAACACCATTCAGCTGGACGATGTGCTGCTGCACAGTGAGGTCAGTATTCCGTTTGAATGGCTGGTCAATCAGACGGCTACCCTCGGCACCGAGTGGAACCAGCAGCGGATGAAGGATCCGTCATCGACCACTCAGGCGGCCAGCTACGGTTCCATTCCGGGCATCGCCACCACCGGTCGCAGCCCCTATTCTCAGGCTGAAATCTTCTCACTGTTTGCTGAAGACAACATTGAACTGACTGACAGCACCATGCTGACGCCAGGCCTGCGTTTCGATCATCACTCCATCGCAGGTAACAACTGGAGCCCGTCGCTCAACCTGTCACAGGGATTAGGCGATGACTTCACGCTGAAAATGGGCATCGCCCGCGCCTACAAAGCGCCGAGCCTGTATCAGACCAACCCGAACTATCTGCTTTACAGTAACGGCCAGGGCTGCGCCTCTAGCGCCGGTGCCTGTTATCTGATGGGCAACGACGATTTGAAAGCGGAAAACAGCATCAACAAAGAGGTGGGGCTGGAGTGGAAACATGAGGGTTATCAGGCCGGTCTGACCTGGTTCCGCAATGATTACCGCAATAAGATTGAGGCAGGCACGCTGCCAACCGGTACCGCCTCGAACGGTAAAACCGACATCTATAAGTGGGAAAACGTGCCGAAAGCGGTGGTGGAAGGGCTGGAAGGGACGGTTAACGTGCCGTTCTCAGACAGCGTGAGCTGGAACAATAACTTCACCTACATGCTGCAGAGTAAAAACAAAGAGACCGGCGATCGCCTGTCGGTTATCCCGGAATACACCCTGAACTCGACGCTGAGCTGGCAGGCGACACAGGATCTGTCACTGCAAACCACGCTGACCTGGTACGGCAAACAGGTGCCGAAAAAGTATGACTATAAAGGCAATCCGGTCACGGGCAGCGCCACCGATGAGGTCAGTCCATACTCAGTGGTCGGCATGAGCGGTACCTATGACGTCAACAAATATGCCAGCGTCACTGTGGGGATCGACAACCTGTTCGATAAGCGCCACTTCCGCGAAGGCAATGCGCAGACCACCGGTAACGCCACTACCGGCGCGTATTTGTACGGTGCCGGTGCTAACACCTTTAACGAGTCGGGCCGCACTTACTATATGAGTGTGAATACCCACTTCTGATGGGTTTAGCCATAACCCGATCCGGACGAATCTGGCCGCAATTGATAAGCTCAACGCGCAGGGAGCAGGGGAGGAAAGCGTTCCACACCATGGACAAAAACGCCAGGCGGTGTCCCGACTTCGGGCGTACCTCAGAGATGAGGTGCGTAATCGCGCGGGCCGGACGACCAGGGATTGGCTTAAGCGTTTTTCCGATCTGCCTCTGTTTCCAGTGCAGGCTCGGTCTCATCGCTGACGGGGCCAGACTTTATTAACAAACGCAGCAGGTTGATCGCCTGCTGCGTTTTTTTTCGCTACTTAATCAGTTGTTCTGGTTAATATCGCGGTAGAGCCGGCTCTCAAAACGCACCAGCGGAATACGGCGGGTACGCTGATCTTCCGGTGGAACCGCATAGCCGGAGAGGAACTGCACAAAGGCGACCCGGGCACCACTCGAGGTGGTGATAAAGCCCGCCAGGTTGTAGACCCCCTGCAGTGAGCCGGTTTTTGCCGACACTTTGCCATCCAGTCCCGCCTCATGCAGCCCGCCACGGTACTGCAGCGTGCCGTCATAACCAGCCAGCGGCAGCATCGAGATGTAGTCCAGCGTGCTGTCATTCTTCGCAATGTACTGCAGTACCTGCATCATGGTTTGCGGCGAAATCAGGTCATGACGCGACAGGCCGGAACCGTCGACCTGAATGCTGTTGCCCATGTCGATATTGGCTTTGGCTTTCAGGATCCGGCGAACCGCATCCTGACCGGCGCGGAAGGTTCCCGGCACGTTGAAGTAATGATGGCCAATGGTACGAAACACCGTGTCGGCAATCATGTTGTCAGACTTCTTCAGCATGGTATGCAGCAGCGTATGCAGCGGTGCCGACTGGGTTGAGGCCAGTACCGTGCCAGGCTCGGTGACCAGAGACTGACGCACCAGATGCCCGCTGTAATCGATATCCGCGGCACGCAGCTCCGCTTTCAGAATCTCGCCAGCCCAGGCGGCGTCATCCTGAACCGCAAACGCCAGCGGCAGCGGTTCGGCACGTTGACGCATGCAGCCGGTCAGGGTGTAACGGTTCAGTTCGCCCGGCACCACGTCCAGTTCGCAATATTGCCCTTCGCCGCTGTTGCGGCCGATGGTGCGCACCTGGCTGTACATATGCGCCGGGTAATAGGAGGCGATACGCACAAATGCATTCTCGCCCGGCGTGTTAGCACTGTAGAGCGAAACGGAGAAACAGTTTTTGTCGACGATCGCCGCACCCGGCGGGGCGCTGAAGCACTGGGTCAGGTCGTTCCACGGCCAGCCCGGTGCCATGTCATGACTGGCAAACACCGAGGTATCAATCACCAGATTGCCTTTGATATGGGTGATGCCCTGCTTCTTTAACGCTGCCACCATGTTGCGCAGATCCTGCCGGCTTAAGGTGGGATCGCCGGCAAAACGTGCCACTAAATCGCCGTTCAGCGTGCCATCAACCAGCGCGCCTTTGGTCTCAAAGGTGGTCTGAAAACGGTAGTCTCCGCCCAGTTCCAGTAATGCCGCCAGCGCCGTCACTACCTTCATGGTACTGGCGGGCAACGCCATCTGTTTTCCGTGGTAATCAATGATCGGCGTTGATGCACCCACTTTCTGCACCATCAGCGCCAGATTGGCGCCGTCTGGCAGATACTGCATGTATTCATCAACTGGCGCTGCTTGTGCCTGCAGCATAAATGCACAGGTTAATCCGGTAACAAGTCGTGAAAATCGCATAATCTCGCGGTAACTGGCAGGTGAAGCCGTCAATACTACGTCGCTGGGTGGTGGAAAGTAAACGATGACCCGCAGGGAACTCTGGGGTAAAATACGTATCAAATTGCAAAACCCTTTTCTGGCCTGGAATACTGTCCGGGTCAGGATTCTTTTGTTTGCAAAACCGGCTAATGCGTCGCAGAACGCTTTTTTCTGCAGTCACCGGTCAGGATGACACCGTTAAACAGGATAGATGACGAGGAGCTTAAATGAATCAGATTCCGATGACGTTAAGAGGCGCAGAAAGATTGCGCGAAGAGCTGAACGAGCTGAAAACCGTGAAGCGTCCGCGCATTATTGCCTCTATCGCTGACGCGCGCGAGCATGGCGACCTGAAAGAGAATGCGGAATATCATGCCGCACGTGAAGAGCAGGGTTTTTGTGAAGGCCGCATACAGGAGATTGAAGCCAAACTCTCCAATGCCCAGGTGATTGACGTCACTCAGATGCCGAAAACCGGCCGGGTCATTTTTGGCGCGACGGTAACCGTACTGAATATCGATACCGACGAAGAGTCGACCTATCGTATCGTGGGTGATGACGAAGCTGACTTTAAGCAAAATCTGATTTCTGTAAATTCACCGATGGCGCGTGGCCTGGTGGGTAAAGAGGCAGATGATGTGGCGATTATCAAAACCCCTAGCGGCGATGTTGAATATGAAATCCTTAAGGTGGAATACCTTTAAGATGTTGCTACGCTTTGAAATGCGTTAAAGCACAATGTAAAGAAAGGAAAAAGGCCGCATTGCGGCCTTTTATCTGAGGTAAGAGCATGGCACTTTCTTTGCCCACTTAACGTGGCAGAGAAATCTTGCTCTCTTTAGACGGGCGATACAGCACCAGCGTTTTGCCGATCACCTGTACGTTGCTGGCACCGGTTTCACGCACGATCGCCTCAACGATCAGCTGCTTTGTTTCACGATCTTCTGAGGCAATTTTCACCTTAATCAGTTCGTGATGCGACAGAGCCTGCTCGATTTCGGCCAGCACGCCTTCAGTCAGGCCATTGCCACCCAGCATAACCACCGGCTTGAGCGGATGGGCGAGGCCCTTGAGGTGCTGTTTTTGTTTGGTACTTAGATTCATCGTAGTTTTTTACTTACTCAGGGATTGAAAACGGTTCATTCTACCGCCATCTCGGGTATATCACCAAATCGACGCAACCCATTGCGTGCAGGTTTATCGCTACGATGACGATTTAGTTGGAAATATTATGACGGGTAAAAAGCGTTCGGCCAGCTCCAGCCGCTGGCTCCAGGAACACTTTAGCGATAAATATGTGCTTCAGGCGCAGAAAAAAGGGTTGCGTTCGCGCGCCTGGTTTAAACTTGATGAAATACAACAGGGTGACAAGCTTTTCAAACCCGGCATGACCGTGGTAGATCTGGGTGCTGCACCCGGTGGCTGGTCACAATATGTCGTACAGCAAATTGGGAACAAAGGGCGCGTTATTGCCTGTGATATCCTGCCTATGGATCCGATTGTCGGTGTCGATTTCCTTCAGGGTGATTTTCGTGAAGAATCGGTGATCAATGCGCTGCTTGAGCGCGTTGGCGATCAGAAAGTTCAGGTTGTCATGTCCGATATGGCACCGAATATGAGTGGTACACCTGCCGTAGATATTCCCCGGTCGATGTATTTAGTCGAACTGGCGCTGGAAATGTGTCGGGATATCCTGGCACCCGGCGGCAGTTTTGTAGTGAAAGTGTTTCAGGGAGATGGCTTCGATGAATACCTGCGGGAAATTCGCTCCCTGTTTACGAAAGTGAAAATTCGTAAGCCGGACGCTTCACGGTCACGTTCACGTGAAGTGTACATTGTGGCGACTGGGCGCAAACTATAACCAAATTGCTGGAGTAGTCCGCAGTTTTGCTGCGATTCCATGTATGAAGGATCTATAGTACCCTACGCTATCTGTTAACACCGTTGTAATATGAGGTTAATCCCTTGAGTGACATGGCGAAAAACCTGATTCTCTGGTTAGTCATCGCGGTCGTGCTGATGTCAGTATTCCAGAGCTTTGGGCCCAGCGAGTCGAATGGCCGTAGGGTTGATTATTCAACCTTCCTGTCGGAAGTGAACCAGGATCAGGTCCGCGAGGCACGTATTAACGGGCGTGAAATTAACGTTATTAAAAAAGACAGCAATAAATACACCACCTACATTCCTGTCAATGATCCCAAGTTGCTCGATAACCTCTTGACCAAAAACGTCAAAGTGGTTGGCGAACCACCGGAAGAGCCAAGCCTGCTGGCGTCGATCTTCATCTCGTGGTTCCCGATGCTGCTGCTGATCGGGGTGTGGATCTTCTTTATGCGCCAGATGCAGGGCGGCGGCGGCAAGGGCGCGATGTCCTTCGGCAAGAGTAAAGCCCGCATGCTGACGGAAGACCAGATTAAAACCACTTTCGCCGACGTTGCCGGGTGTGACGAAGCGAAAGAGGAAGTCGCCGAGCTGGTGGAATATCTGCGTGAACCGAGCCGCTTCCAGAAGCTGGGCGGTAAGATTCCGAAAGGCGTGCTGATGGTCGGTCCTCCGGGTACCGGTAAAACCTTGCTGGCGAAAGCGATTGCCGGTGAAGCAAAAGTGCCTTTCTTTACCATCTCCGGTTCTGACTTCGTTGAAATGTTTGTTGGTGTCGGTGCATCTCGTGTGCGTGACATGTTCGAACAGGCCAAAAAAGCGGCACCGTGCATCATCTTCATCGATGAAATCGATGCGGTGGGCCGTCAGCGTGGCGCGGGTTTAGGCGGTGGTCATGATGAACGTGAGCAGACACTGAACCAGATGCTGGTTGAGATGGATGGTTTCGAAGGTAACGAAGGTATTATCGTTATCGCCGCGACTAACCGTCCTGACGTGCTTGACCCGGCGCTGCTGCGTCCAGGCCGCTTCGACCGTCAGGTGGTGGTGGGCTTGCCAGACGTGCGTGGCCGTGAGCAGATTCTGAAAGTGCATATGCGCCGTGTTCCGCTGGCGACCGATATTGACGCGGCAATCATTGCGCGCGGTACGCCTGGCTTCTCCGGTGCCGACCTGGCTAACCTTGTCAACGAAGCGGCGCTGTTTGCTGCCCGTTCGAACAAGCGTGTAGTGTCGATGGTTGAGTTTGAGAAAGCGAAAGACAAAATCATGATGGGTGCGGAACGTCGCTCCATGGTGATGACGGAAGCGCAGAAAGAGTCAACCGCCTATCACGAAGCGGGTCACGCGATCATTGGTCGTCTGGTGCCTGAGCACGATCCAGTGCACAAAGTGACCATCATTCCGCGCGGCCGTGCGCTGGGTGTGACCTTCTTCCTGCCTGAAGGCGACGCGATCAGCGCCAGCCGTCAGAAACTGGAAAGTCAGATTTCAACGCTGTACGGCGGCCGCCTGGCAGAAGAGATCATCTACGGTGCTGAACATGTTTCTACCGGTGCGTCGAATGACATTAAAGTCGCGACCAACCTGGCACGTAACATGGTGACGCAGTGGGGCTTCTCAGAAAAACTGGGTCCACTGCTGTATGCCGAAGAAGAGGGTGAAGTGTTCCTCGGACGTTCAGTCGCGAAAGCGAAACATATGTCCGATGAAACAGCCCGCATTATCGACCAGGAAGTTAAACACCTGATCGACAGCAACTACCAGCGTGCTCGCCGCATTCTGGGTGAGAACATGGACATCCTTCACGCGATGAAAGACGCGCTGATGAAGTATGAAACCATTGATGCACCGCAGATCGACGACCTGATGGCGCGCCGCGAAGTGCGTCCGCCAGCCGGCTGGGAAGATCCAGGCAGCAGCAACTCTGACAGCAACGGCACGCCAAAGGCGCCGCGTCCGGTCGATGAACCGCGTACGCCAAACCCAGGCAACACCATGTCAGAACAGTTCGATAAATAAGACGTCACCTCGTCAGACAAAACCCCGGCTGGTCCGGGGTTTTTTACATCCAGATATTGATCAGCAAGGAGTGATTCGCCATGAAGTTGTTCGCCGGTGATTCCCATCTCGATTTATCATTTCCCCATGTGATGGGTATTTTGAATGTCACGCCCGACTCCTTTTCCGATGGCGGTAAGCATAACGCGCTGGTCGATGCGCTCACCCACACCAATGAGATGGTCAATGCTGGCGCGACCATTATCGATGTCGGCGGTGAATCGACCCGTCCGGGGGCCGATGAGGTCAGCGTCGAGCAGGAGCTGGAGCGGGTCATCCCGGTGGTCGAAGCGATTGCCCAGCGTTTTGAGGTCTGGATTTCGGTCGATACCTCTAAAGCCGAAGTGATCCGGGAATCAGCGCGAGTGGGCGCTCACATCATCAACGATGTGCGCTCGCTCTCAGAGCCAGGTGCGCTGGAAGCGGCGGCAGCGACCGGCCTGCCGGTCTGTTTAATGCATATGCAGGGCGAACCACGTACCATGCAGCAGGCGCCACACTATGAAAACATCCTGCACGAAGTGGACACTTACTTCGCGCAGCAGATCGCGCGTTGCGAAGCGGCGGGAATCAAAAAAGAGCGGCTGATACTCGACCCGGGCTTCGGTTTCGGTAAAAATCTTAGCCACAACTATGAACTGCTGGCTCATCTCAGCGATTTTCACCATTTCGGCCTGCCACTGCTGGTGGGCATGTCGCGCAAATCGATGATAGGTCAGTTGTTGAATGTCGGTCCGTCACAGCGTTTAACCGGCAGCCTGAGCTGTGCGGTCATCGCCGCGATGCAGGGTGCACAGATTATTCGCGCCCATGATGTCAAAGAGACGGCCGAAGCGATGCGCGTGGTCGAAGCGACCCGAAGAGCAAAAGGATAATCATGAGTAATCGTAAATATTTCGGTACAGATGGCATTCGTGGCAAAGTCGGTGAAGCGCCAATCACCCCTGATTTCGTCCTGAAGCTGGGCTGGGCCGCAGGGAAAGTGCTGGCGCGTCACGGTTCGAAAAAGATCATTATCGGTAAGGACACCCGCATCTCCGGCTATATGCTGGAGTCAGCCTTAGAAGCCGGTCTGGCGGCCGCGGGCCTGACCGCCGCCTTTACCGGACCGATGCCGACCCCGGCCATCGCTTACCTGACCCGTACATTCCGCGCCGAAGCGGGGATTGTGATTTCGGCGTCGCATAACCCGTTCGACGATAACGGTATCAAATTCTTCTCATCCGAAGGCACCAAATTGCCGGACGACGTTGAAGAAGCGATCGAACTGGAGATGGAAAAACCGATTACCTGTGTTGAATCCGCCTTACTGGGCCGTGCCAGCCGTATTGTTGATGCCGCCGGACGTTACATCGAATTCTGCAAGGGCACCTTCCCAAGCGAGCTAAACCTTAACGGCCTGAAAATCGTGGTCGACTGCGCTAACGGGGCCACCTACCACATTGCACCGAATGTATTGCGTGAACTGGGCGCTACGGTGATTGCCATTGCCACCCAGCCGGATGGGATGAACATCAACAAAGAGTGTGGCGCTACCGATCTGAAGATGCTGCAACAGCGGGTGCTGGCGGAGAAAGCGGATATCGGTCTGGCCTACGATGGCGACGGCGATCGCATCATGATGATTGACCATCTGGGCGAAAAGGTGGATGGCGACCAGATTCTCTACATCATTGCGCGCGAAGGGCTGCGTCAGGGCCAGTTGCGCGGCGGCGTAGTCGGCACGCTGATGAGCAATATGGGCCTGGAGTTGGCGCTTAAGCAGCTCGGTATTCCGTTTGCCCGGGCAAAAGTGGGTGACCGCTACGTGCTGGAGAAGATGCAGGAGAAGGGCTGGCGTCTGGGGGCAGAGAACTCAGGCCATGTGATCCTGCTGGATAAAACCACCACCGGTGACGGCATCGTGGCAAGTTTGCAAGTACTTACTGCAATGGTGCGCAACCACATGAGCCTGCACGATCTGTGCAGCGGCATGAAAATGCTGCCTCAGGTACTGGTCAACGTCCGCTTTACCGGTGAGCACGATCCGTTACAGAGCGACGCGGTGAAAACCGTGACGGCAGAGGTGGAAAAAGCGCTGGCCGGCCGGGGGCGGGTGTTGCTGCGCAAGTCGGGCACCGAGCCGTTGATTCGGGTGATGGTGGAAGGCGAGAATGAGGCGCAGGTAACCGAGCTGGCAAACCGCATCGCCGATCAGGTAAAGTCGTTTTAATCGGCTGACAGGCGGTTCGCAGGTTACCGAACCGCCTGTAAAATCACCGGGATGGCGTTTTTTTCTGCAATTAGTTTGGGTGATGAAAATTGCGCTTGCAGAGGTATCCGCCTTTGGTTAGTATTCACACCCGCTTCTGATGGGTGATGACGAGACTCCCCATCAATACTGGTTGAAGCTTTAACTGTACGATTATCGTGCAAGGAACAGGTTGAATATGTACGAAGCTCTTTTAGTTGTTTTCCTTATTGTAGCTATCGCCCTCGTGGGTATGATCATGCTGCAGCAAGGCAAAGGCGCTGATATGGGAGCCTCATTCGGTGCAGGCGCATCCGGTACGCTGTTTGGTTCTACGGGTTCAGGTAATTTCATGACACGTACAACCGGCATCTTAGCGGCACTGTTCTTCATCATCAGCCTGGTTCTCGGTAACCTGAACAGTAATAAAGCCTCGAAAGGAAGCGAGTGGGAAAATCTTTCTGCGCCGGCGCAGTCTTCTCAACAGACTGAAAAGCCAGCTCAACCGGCCACGCCGGGCAGCGATATTCCTAAGTAAGTTCGTCAACACAACGAATCGTTGTGGTCAGTGTAGTGCCGTGGTGGTGGAATTGGTAGACACGCTACCTTGAGGTGGTAGTGCCCGATTGGGCTTACGGGTTCAAGTCCCGTCCTCGGTACCAAATCTTAGTATTACTTGCATTTTATGCAGGTTTGGCGTATTATTCGCCACGTTTTCGGACGCGGGGTGGAGCAGCCTGGTAGCTCGTCGGGCTCATAACCCGAAGGTCGTCGGTTCAAATCCGGCCCCCGCAACCACTTTCCCTTTGAGTTATTTTTCAAATATACTGTGTGCATCGACGGACGCATTCACGGCTCATTTTTGAAAGAAAATTCTTTGGATGGAGTCCGAGCCGCATTGCGGCGTACAGGGTCCAGTGATTAAAAGCCCCGAATATTCGGGGTTTTTTGTTATTAGCGAATCGTAATACTGGGCTATAGGCCCTTTTTTTATGTCTTGGGGGTGGGCTTGTCCACATTAGAGCAAAAATTGACAGAGTTGGTATCGGCTCCGGTAGAAGCGCTGGGCTACGAACTGGTTGGAATTGAATTCGTTCGTGGTCGCACATCAACCCTGCGCATCTATATTGATAGTGAAGATGGCATCAATGTCGATGATTGCGCCGATGTCAGCCACCAGGTAAGTGCCGTAATGGATGTCGAAGATCCCATTACCGTGCCTTACAACCTAGAAGTCTCCTCACCGGGACTCGATCGTCCTCTGTTCACTGCAGAACACTATGTCCGTTTTATGGGCGATGAAGTGAGTCTGGTGCTGCGTATGGCCGTTCAGAACCGCCGTAAATGGCAGGGTATCATCAAGTCCGTTGATGGCGAGATGATCACGGTGAACGTTGAGGGTAACGATGAAGTGTTCGCGCTGAGTAATATTCAGAAAGCGAACCTGGTCCCCCACTTTTAAAAGTCCGGATTGAGGCTAACCAGGATGAACAAAGAGATCTTAGCTGTTGTAGAAGCCGTTTCTAACGAAAAAGCCCTGCCGCGTGAGAAAATCTTCGAAGCGCTGGAGAGCGCGCTGGCGACTGCGACCAAGAAAAAGTACGAGCAAGAAATTGACGTACGCGTCAGCATTGATCGCCGAAGTGGCGATTTCGATACTTTCCGCCGTTGGGAAATCGTAGAAGAGGTGACGCAGCCGACGCGCGAGATCACGCTGGATGCGGCCCGCTTCGAAGATGAAGCATTCAATCTGGGCGAATATGTCGAAGATCAGATTGAATCGGTCACCTTTGACCGTATCACCACCCAGACCGCTAAGCAGGTTATCGTGCAAAAAGTGCGCGAAGCTGAGCGCGCGATGGTGGTTGATCAGTTCCGTGAGCAGGAAGGCGAAATTATTACTGGCGTGGTGAAGAAAGTTAACCGCGACAATATTTCCCTCGATTTAGGCAGCAATGCCGAAGCGGTTATCCTGCGTGAAGATATGCTGCCGCGTGAAAACTTCCGCCCAGGCGACCGTATTCGTGGCGTGCTCTACTCCGTTCGCCCGGAAGCACGTGGCGCGCAGCTGTTCGTGACGCGTTCCAAACCGGAAATGCTGATTGAACTGTTCCGCATTGAAGTGCCTGAAATTGGCGAAGAAGTGATTGAAATTAAAGCCGCTGCTCGTGATCCGGGCTCGCGCGCTAAAATTGCAGTCAAGACCAACGACAAACGTATCGATCCGGTGGGTGCCTGTGTGGGCATGCGTGGCGCGCGTGTTCAGGCGGTTTCCAGTGAACTGGGCGGCGAGCGTATCGATATCGTGCTGTGGGACGACAACCCGGCGCAGTTTGTTATCAACGCCATGGCTCCGGCTGATGTGGCGTCAATCGTGGTTGATGAAGATAACCACACCATGGATATCGCTGTAGAAGCTGGCAATCTGGCTCAGGCGATCGGCCGTAACGGCCAAAATGTGCGTCTCGCTTCACAGCTGAGTGGCTGGGAGCTGAACGTAATGACCGTCGATGATCTGCAGGCCAAACATCAGGCTGAAGCACACGCAGCAATCGATATGTTCACCAAACATCTCGACATCGACGAAGAGTTCGCCACCGTACTGGTGGAAGAGGGCTTCTCTTCGCTGGAAGAACTGGCATACGTGCCAATCAACGAGCTGTTGGAAATTGACGGCCTCGACGAAGAGACCATTGAAGCCCTGCGTGAACGAGCAAAAAATGCGTTAACCACCCTGGCACTGGCGAAAGAAGAGAGCCTTGGTAACCAGCAGCCCGCTGAGGATCTTCTGAATCTTGAAGGTCTGGATCGTGCTCTGGCTTTCCGCCTGGCGTCGAAAGGCGTTTGCACGCTGGAAGATCTCGCTGAGCAAGGTGTTGACGATCTGACGGATATTGAAGGCATGTCTGATGAGCAAGCCGGCGCGCTGATTATGGCCGCCCGTAATATCTGCTGGTTCGGCGATGACGCGTAATAACAGGAAGGAACAGCATGACAGATGTAACCGTAAAATCGCTGGCCGCAGAAATTCAGACTCCGGTCGATCGCCTGGTACAGCAATTTGCTGATGCGGGGATCCCTAAGTCTGAAAATGACGCAGTGACCCAGCACGAGAAAGAAACCTTATTGTCTCACCTGAATCGTGAGCACGGTCAGGTCGGTTCAGCTAAGCTGACGCTGCAGCGTAAAACGCGCAGCACCTTGAATATTCCAGGCACCGGGGGTAAAAGTAAGTCGGTGCAAATCGAAGTCCGCAAAAAGCGCACATACGTGAAAGGTGATGCAGAGTCTGAGCAAGCTCAGGCCGAAGCAGAAGCCGAGGCGCAGCGTGAAGCGGAAGAGCAGGCGCAACGCGAGGCTGAAGAAAAAGCCCGTCGCGAAGCTGAACAGAAAGCGCAACGTGAAGCCGAAGAGAAAGCCAAGCGCGAAGCCGCTGACAAGGCCAAACGTGCAGCAGCGGAAAATGAGAAAGTGACAAATCAACCTACCGACGAAGTGACCAAGGCTGCGCAGTCCGATAAAGCCCGTCGCGAAGCTGAAGCTGCCGAACTGAAGCGTAAAGCTGAAGAAGAAGCCCGCCGTAAGCTTGAAGAGGCTGCCCGCCTCGTAGCAGAAGAAGCCCGCCGTCTGGCCGAAGAGAAGTCAGCTGAATGGGAAAAACCGGAAGAAGAGGATAAAGGCGACTATCACGTCACCACTTCGACCCATGCCCGTCAGGCTGAAGACGAAAATGACCGTCAGGTTGAAGCGGGTCGTGCGCGTGCGCGTACTACTGCTAAAGCTGCGCGTCCGGCGAAAAAAGGCAACAAACATTCTGAAGCCAAAACTGACCGTGAAGAAGCGCGTGCGCAGATTCGTGGTGGTAAAGGCGGTAAGCATCGCAAACCAAGCGCCTTGCAGCAGGGCTTTAACAAGCCAGCCCAGGCGGTTAACCGCGATGTTGTGATTGGCGAAACCATCACCGTAGCCGAACTGGCTAACAAAATGGCGGTGAAAGGTTCTCTGGTCATCAAAGCGATGATGAAGATGGGCGCCATGGCGACCATCAACCAGGTTATCGATCAGGAAACTGCACAACTCGTTGCCGAAGAGATGGGCCACAAAGTGACCCTGCGTCGTGAAAACGAGCTGGAAGAAGCGGTAATGGACGATCGTGATACCGATGCAGCGCAGGAATCTCGCGCACCGGTTGTGACCATCATGGGCCACGTCGACCACGGTAAAACCTCACTGCTGGACTACATCCGCTCGACCAAAATCGCCTCTGGCGAAGCGGGCGGCATTACTCAGCACATCGGTGCATACCACGTTGAAACCGATAACGGCATGGTCACCTTTCTCGACACCCCAGGCCACGCCGCGTTTACCGCAATGCGTGCACGTGGTGCGCAGGCGACTGACATCGTTATCCTGGTGGTAGCAGCAGACGATGGCGTGATGCCACAGACTGTCGAAGCTATTCAGCACGCCAAAGCGGCCAAAGTGCCGGTTGTGGTTGCGGTGAACAAGTGCGATAAGCCAGAAGCCGATCCGGATCGCGTTAAAAACGAACTGACTCAGTACGGTATCATTCCGGAAGAGTGGGGCGGCGAAAACATGTTCGTCAACGTGTCTGCGAAAGCGGGTACCGGCATTGACGATCTGCTTAACGCTATCCTGCTGCAGGCGGAAGTGCTGGAACTGACCGCTATCCGTGAAGGTATGGCGAGCGGCGTGGTAATCGAATCGTTCCTCGATAAAGGTCGTGGTCCGGTTGCAACCGTGCTGGTACGTGAAGGTACGCTGAACAAAGGCGACATCGTGCTGTGTGGCTTCGAATATGGCCGCGTTCGTGCAATGCGTGACGAACTGGGTCGCGAAGTAACAGAAGCAGGTCCGTCTATCCCGGTTGAGATTCTGGGTCTGTCCGGTGTGCCGGCTGCCGGTGATGAAGCGACCGTGGTCCGTGACGAGAAGAAAGCGCGTGAAGTGGCACTTTATCGTCAGGGCAAATTCCGCGAAGTTAAACTGGCTCGCCAGCAGAAATCTAAGCTGGAGAACATGTTTGCTAACATGACCGAAGGCGAAGTGTCTGAACTGAACATCGTGCTGAAAGCGGACGTTCAGGGTTCTGTGGAAGCGATCTCCGACTCCCTGCTGAAACTCTCCACCGACGAAGTGAAGGTGAAGATTGTCGGTTCAGGCGTGGGCGGGATCACCGAAACCGATGCGACGCTGGCTGCGGCCTCTAACGCCATCATCCTTGGCTTCAACGTCCGTGCCGATGCCTCTGCGCGTCGCGTCATCGATGCAGAAAGCCTGGATCTGCGCTACTACTCCGTCATCTATAACCTGATTGACGAAGTGAAAGCGGCGATGAGCGGTATGCTGGCTCCGGAATACAAACAGCAGATCATTGGTCTGGCTGAAGTCCGCGACGTGTTCAAATCACCGAAATTCGGTGCAGTGGCAGGTTGTATGGTGACCGAAGGCAACATCAAACGTCACAATCCAATCCGCGTCCTGCGTGACAACGTGGTGATTTACGAAGGCGAGCTGGAATCTCTGCGTCGCTTTAAAGATGACGTCAACGAAGTGCGTAACGGCATGGAGTGCGGTATCGGCGTGAAGAACTACAATGACGTCCGTGTCGGCGATATGATTGAAGTCTTTGAAGTGATTGAAGTTAAACGCACCATCGCGTAAGTCACTGCTGATGTGATGCAATTTGGGAGGCCACTGGCCTCCCGAATTATTTGGGAGAAATAATGATGGCGAAAGAATTTGGTCGCCCGCAGCGCGTTTCACAAGAGCTGCAAAAAGAGATTGCGATGATCCTGCAGCGCGAGATTAAAGATCCGCGTCTTGGCATGATGGTCACCGTCTCCGGTGTTGAAGTCTCACGTGATCTGGCTTACGCCAAAGTGTTCGTGACCTTCCTGAATGATAAAGATGAAGAAGCGGTAAAAAATGGCCTGAAAGCGCTGAAAGAAGCCTCAGGTTATATCCGCATTCTGCTCGGCAAAGCGATGCGCCTGCGTATCGTGCCGGAGCTGACCTTCTTCTACGACAACTCGTTGATCGAAGGGATGCGCATGTCTAACCTCGTCAGCAGCGTCGTGAAAAACGATGCTGAGCGCCGTGGCCCTGACGCCACCGGTGAAGACGAGGAGGCGTAATGAGTCGTCCGCGTCGTCGCGGTCGCGACGTCCATGGCGTGTTGTTGCTGGATAAGCCACAAGGCGTCTCGTCGAATGATGTGCTGCAGAAAGTGAAGCGTATTTTTAACGCCAACCGCGCAGGACACACCGGCGCGCTTGATCCGCTGGCGACCGGCATGCTGCCGATTTGCCTGGGTGAAGCGACGAAGTTTTCACAGTATCTGCTGGACTCCGATAAGCGTTATCGGGTGATTGCTCGCCTCGGGGAGCGCACTGATACCTCCGATGCCGATGGCAACGTGGTGCAGACGCGCCCGGTGAGCTTCAGTCAGGCAGAACTGGATGCGGCACTGGACAGCTTCCGCGGCGAAACGCTGCAGGTGCCGTCGATGTTTTCTGCGTTAAAGCATCAGGGCCGACCGCTGTATGAATATGCGCGTCAGGGCATTGAGATTGCGCGCGAGCCGCGTCCGATCACCGTCTACGAATTGCAATTTATTCGCTGGGAAGGTGATGAACTGGAGCTGGAAATCCACTGCTCCAAAGGGACCTATATCCGCACTATCATCGATGATCTGGGCGAAAAGCTCGGCTGTGGTGCGCACGTTATCATGCTGCGTCGGGTGCAGGTTGCACGCTACCCGTATGAGCGCATGGTCACGCTGGAACAGCTCAATGGTTTGCTGACTGCCGCGACCGAAGCCGGTCTTCCGCTGGAAACCCAGCTCGATCCGCTGCTGCTGCCGATGGACAGTCCCGCTGCGGATTTCCCTGAAGTGAATTTGTTGTCTACCGCGGCGGCGTACTTCAAACAGGGACAGCCCGTGCAGGCCAGCAACGTGCCGGCGCAGGGACTGGTCCGGGTCACCGAAGGCGAGGCGCGTAAATTTATCGGCATGGCGGAAATCGCCGACGATGGCCGCGTGGCGCCCCGGCGTTTAGTGGTTGAGTATCAGGATTAAGTGGCGTGATGTTTTTTCGCTGATAGCGCAATTGCGTTGCTATCGGGCGAAGAGTAGAATAGCGCGGCTTTAAAGCGGGATGCTGAATTAGAGATCGGCACCCATACATTCATTTTTTACTGGAGTTTATTATGTCTCTAAGCGTAGAAGCTAAAGCAGAGATCGTTGCTAAATATGGCCGTGGTGCTAACGACAGCGGTTCAACCGAAGTTCAGGTTGCCCTGTTGACTGCGCAGATTACTCATCTGCAGGGTCACTTCTCTGAGCACAAAAAAGACCACCACAGCCGCCGCGGTCTGCTGCGCATGGTATCTCAGCGTCGTAAGCTGCTGGACTACCTGAAGCGTAAAGACGTTGCACGCTACAGCAGCCTGATCGAAAGCCTCGGTCTGCGTCGCTAAGTCTGAAAAATCGGGTCGTCGGCGCGTCATGCAGCGTTTTTGCACCGTACGTGACCTGCGATCGGATTTGTGCGAGTTTCGCGAAAAGGGGGCCTTTATGGCCCCTTTTTTCGAGCAATCGGCAGCAATCCGGACCAAACTCATGTATTGTTGCTTAGTGTGATCTTTGTTTGCAGAGTTTCGCGCGGCTAATGAGAGGCTTTACCGCAGGGGCGGTTAAGGGTTGTCATTAGTCGCGAGGGATGCAACTAAAGATCGGTAATCAATGGCAGGCTACAGATAGCCGTGCCCCGAAGTTAAGGACTTTGATTTTGCTGAATCCGATCGTACGCAAATTCCAATATGGTCAACATACCGTCACGCTGGAAACCGGCATGATGGCTCGCCAGGCGACTGCCGCTGTGATGGTGAGCATGGACGATACCGCGGTATTCGTTACCGTTGTCGGCCAGAAAAAAGCGAAACCAGGTCAGGACTTTTTCCCTCTGACCGTTAACTATCAGGAGCGTACCTACGCTGCTGGTCGTATCCCAGGCAGCTTCTTCCGTCGTGAAGGACGCCCAAGCGAAGGCGAAACCCTGATTGCGCGTCTGATTGACCGCCCGATTCGTCCGCTGTTCCCGGAAGGCTTTGTTAACGAAGTCCAGGTCATTGCGACCGTGGTTTCCGTGAACCCACAGGTTCACCCGGACATCGTGGCAATGATTGGTGCTTCTGCTGCGCTGGCTCTTTCTGGCCTGCCATTCAACGGCCCAATTGGCTCCGCGCGCGTCGGCTACATCAACGATCAATACGTGCTGAACCCAACGGCCGATGAGCTGAAACAGTCTCGTCTGGATCTGGTGGTTGCCGGTACGCAGAATGCCGTTCTGATGGTGGAATCTGAAGCTGAGATCCTGTCAGAAGAGCAGATGCTGGGTGCGGTGGTATTTGGCCACGATCAGCAGCAGGTTGTGATCGAAAACATCAACGCGCTGGTCGCCGAAGCGGGCAAACCTCGCTGGGACTGGCAGCCAGAAGCCGCAAACACCGCGCTGATTTCTCGCGTGGCTGCGCTGGCTGAAGCGCGCATCAGCGATGCTTACCGCATCACTGATAAGCAGGAACGTTACACCCAGGTTGGCGTGATCAAAGATGAAACCATCGCTGCGCTGCTGGCTGAAGATGAAACGCTGGATAGCGCTGAAATTGGCGATATCGTTCACAGCCTTGAAAAGAATGTGGTTCGTACCCGTATTCTGAACGGCGAACCGCGCATCGATGGTCGTGAGAAAGACATGATCCGTGGTCTGGATGTGCGTACTGGCGTGCTGCCACGTACTCACGGTTCTTCGCTGTTCACCCGTGGTGAAACGCAGGCGCTGGTAACCGCGACGCTGGGTACCACCCGCGATGCGCAGAATCTGGATGAGCTGATGGGCGAACGTACCGACAGCTTCCTGTTCCACTACAACTTCCCTCCGTACTCTGTCGGTGAAACCGGCATGGTCGGTTCGCCTAAGCGTCGTGAAATTGGTCACGGTCGTCTGGCGAAGCGCGGCGTGTTGGCCGTGATGCCAAAAGCGGAAGAATTCCCGTACACCGTCCGCGTAGTGTCGGAAATCACCGAATCTAACGGTTCTTCATCAATGGCTTCTGTCTGTGGTGCCTCACTGGCACTGATGGATGCAGGCGTACCGATCAAGGCTGCTGTTGCCGGTATCGCGATGGGTCTGGTGAAAGAAAACGAGAAGTTTGTTGTTCTGTCTGACATCCTGGGCGACGAAGATCACCTGGGCGACATGGACTTCAAAGTAGCTGGTAGCCGTGAAGGTATCACCGCGCTGCAGATGGACATCAAAATCGAAGGCATCACGCGTGAAATCATGCAGGAAGCGCTGAACCAGGCCAAGGGTGCGCGTCTGCACATTCTGGGCGTCATGGAACAGGCTATCAGCACCCCGCGTACTGAGATTTCTGAATTCGCACCGCGCATTTACACCATCAAAATCAGCTCTGATAAGATCAAAGATGTGATCGGTAAAGGCGGCTCAGTGATTCGTGCACTGACCGAAGAGACTGGCACCACGATTGAAATCGAAGATGATGGCACGGTGAAAATTGCCGCGACCGATGGTCTGAAAGCGAAAGAAGCGATTCGTCGTATCGAAGAGATCACCGCAGAGATCGAAGTGGGCCGCATTTACAGTGGTAAAGTGACCCGCATCGTTGACTTCGGCGCCTTCGTCGCTATCGGCGGTGGTAAAGAAGGTCTGGTGCACATTTCTCAAATCGCCGATAAGCGCGTTGAGAAAGTGACCGACTATCTGCAGATGGGTCAGGAAGTTCCGGTTAAGGTGATGGAAGTTGATCGCCAGGGCCGCGTTCGTCTGAGCATTAAAGAAGCGACAGAATCTAAGCCGCAGACTGAAGAAGCTGCAGCGGTGAGCACACCTGACGCTGAATAAGTCGTTGCTGATTTGCCCCTCCTTGCCTGGCAGGGAGGGGCGTTTGTGTCATCGCGAGGGCGGGAATCCTTGTGCACAGCAGGCGGATGACAGGATGGTTATCCCAATGTTTGTATTCGGGAGTGGGAAATGAAGCCTTTTCTGCGCTGGTGTTTTGTTGCGACAGCTTTGACGCTGGCAGGATGCAGCAACTCCAATTGGCGTAAGAACGAAGTTCTTGCAGTACCTTTACAGCCCACACTGCAGCAGGAAGTGATTCTGGCGCGCATGGAACAAATTCTTGCCAGTCGTGCCCTCACCGATGATGAACGCGCACAGCTGTTATATGAGCGCGGAGTGTTGTATGATAGTTTAGGTCTGCGGGCATTAGCGCGGAACGATTTTTCGCAAGCGCTGTCTATAAGACCAGATATGCCAGAAGTGTTTAACTACTTAGGCATATATTTAACGCAGGCGGGCAACTTTGATGCCGCCTATGAAGCGTTTGATTCTGTACTTGAGCTTGATCCAACTTACAACTATGCGCATTTAAACCGTGGTATCGCCCTCTATTACGGCGGTCGATACAAGTTAGCGCAAGATGATCTGCTGGCGTTTTATCAAGACGATCCTAACGATCCTTTCCGCAGTCTGTGGCTCTATCTCGTTGAACGTGAGATGGATGTCGACAAGGCAAAAGTCACGCTTCAACAGCGTCACGACAAAGCGGTCAGAGACCAATGGGGATGGAATATTGTCGAGTTCTACCTGGGTGACATCAGCGAAAAGTCGTTGATGGAAAGTCTCCAGGCGGACGCAACGGATAACACCTCGCTCGCTGAACATCTCAGTGAAACCAACTTCTATTTAGGTAAGTACTACCTAAGTCTGGGGGAGAAGGACGACGCGAAAGCGTTGTTCAAACTGGCGGTGGCCAACAACGTCAATAACTTTGTTGAACACCGATACGCATTGTTGGAACTGGCGCAACTCGGCCAGGCACAAGACGATTTATCAGAATCTGACCAGCAATAGCTGACGAACTTTAATTGCCTGTAAAACCTGTCAAGTCATCATCTTCAGGGATGAGGGCTTTTCTGTTCGTCAAAACTTCTAATTTGAGCCGGTTCACACTTTTTGATGAAAATGACTGAAAGTTTTCACGACGAGTTATGTAGACTGGCCGCCGCAATCTAAGAGGCACGTGTACTACATGACTGATATTCAAACCACTTTTGCTGACCTTGGCCTGAACGCCGACATCCTTGAATCACTGAATGGCATGGGCTACGTTAAGCCATCCCCAATCCAGGCTGAGTGTATTCCTCACCTGCTGGCGGGCCGTGACGTGTTAGGCATGGCGCAGACCGGGAGTGGTAAAACCGCGGCGTTCTCTCTGCCGCTGTTACACAACATTGATCCTACTGTTAAAGCGCCACAAATCCTGGTGCTGGCACCGACCCGCGAACTGGCGGTACAGGTTGCTGAAGCAGTTACCGAATTCTCTAAACATATGCGTGGCCTGAACGTGGTTGCCCTGTACGGCGGCCAGCGTTATGACGTGCAGCTGCGCGCACTGCGTCAGGGACCACAGGTTGTTGTGGGTACGCCTGGCCGTCTGCTTGACCACCTGAAACGCGGCACGTTAGACCTTTCTAACCTGCGTGGCCTGGTGCTGGATGAAGCAGATGAAATGCTGCGCATGGGCTTCATCGAAGACGTTGAAACCATCATGGCGCAAATTCCAGCCGATCATCAGACCGCGCTGTTCTCTGCAACCATGCCGGAAGCGATTCGTCGCATCACCAAACGCTTCATGAAAGATCCACAGGAAGTGCGTATTCAGTCAAGCCTGACCACACGTCCTGATATCAGCCAGAGCTACTGGACCGCTTACGGTCGTAAAACAGACGCACTGGTTCGCTTCCTTGAAGCTGAAGACTTTGATGCTGCCATCATCTTCGTGCGTACCAAAAACGCAACCATGGAAGTGGCAGAAGCGCTGGAACGTAGTGGCTATAACAGCGCCGCGCTGAACGGTGATATGAACCAGGCTCTGCGTGAGCAGACGCTGGAGCGCCTGAAAGATGGTCGTCTTGACATCCTGATCGCGACTGACGTTGCGGCCCGTGGCCTTGACGTTGAGCGTATCAGCCTGGTGGTGAACTACGACATTCCGATGGACGCAGAATCTTACGTTCACCGTATCGGCCGTACCGGTCGTGCGGGCCGTGCCGGTCGCGCCCTGCTGTTCGTTGAGAACCGCGAGCGTCGTCTGCTGCGCAACATCGAACGTACGATGAAGCTGACTATTCCTGAAGTAGAGCTGCCAAACGCAGAACTGCTGGGTCAGCGTCGTCTGGCTAAATTTGCGGCTAAAGTCCAGCAGCAGCTGGAAAGCAGCGATCTGGATCAGTACCGTGCGCTGCTGGCTAAGATGCAGCCAGAAGAAGAGATGGATCTGGAAACACTGGCAGCTGCACTGCTGAAGATGGCACAGGGCGAACGTCCTCTGATTCTGCCACCAGAAGCACCGCGTCCGGCACGTCGCGAATTCCGCGATCGTGATGAGCGTGATGGCCGTCGTGACAGCCGCGAAGCGCGTGACTCACGTGGTCCACGTGAAAGCCGTGATGGCGACCGTCCACGTCGCGAGCGTCGTGACGTTGGCGAAATGCAGCTGTATCGCATCGAAGTGGGTCGCGATGATGGTGTTGAAGTTCGTCACATTGTTGGTGCGATTGCTAACGAAGGCGACATCAGCAGCCGTTACATCGGTAACATCAAGCTGTTCGGCACTCACTCAACCATCGAGCTGCCGAAAGGCATGCCAGGCGATGTGCTGCAGCACTTCACCCGTACGCGTATTCTGAACAAACCGATGAATATGCAGCTGCTGGGTGATGCACAGCCGAACGAAGGCCGTGGCGATCGTCGTCCAGCCGGTGGTGAGCGTCGTGGTCCTGCTGGTGCAGGCGCGGGCGCAAACCGTGAAGGTGGTCGTCGCTTCTCTTCTGAACGCCGTGAAGGTGGTCGTGAAGGCGGACGTAGCTTCAACCGTGAAGGCGGTCGTGGTCCACGTCGTGAAGATGGCGCTGCCGCAGCACCACGTCGTCGTGACGCATAACAGCCGTTAAATCGTGATAAAAAGGGAAGCCTTCGGGCTTCCCTTTTTTTATGCCTGTCAGGCGCCGCCGCTGATCATCACGCGCTCGCCGCTGACGTAGGCTGACTCCTCAGAGGCGAGAAACAGCGCCACCTGGGCGACATCTTCCGGCAGGCCAAACCGTCCCAGCGGTGTAGCCGCCAGCAGTTGCGCCTTGAGCTGCGGGCTGATCTTCTTGGCTGCCAGCAAACCCTCGGTCAGGATCATCCCCGGCGCTAATGCATTGACCCGAATATTTTTTGCCCCCAGCTCCCGTGCCAGACCCTGGGTCAGGGTATCAATCGCCCCTTTGGTGGCGGCCCACAGCACCGAGCCAGGAGTACTGTTTTTGCTGTTGAGGGCGCTAAGGTTAATGATGCTGCCACCGTGCGGCGGAAAGTGGTGAATCGCCTGCTGACACACCAGCATGGTGCCGAGCAGATTAACGTCGATCTGCTGGCGCATTACCTCCAGCGTCAGGGCTGCAAAGTCACCGTGATGGAAACTGCCGGCATTATTGACCACGATATCCGGTGCCCCGAACTCCGCCACGGTGGTGGCAAACAGCCGCTCAACCTCGTGAGGTTGTGAGATATCCGCCTGTACCGCCACCGCTTCGCTGCCCAGCGACAGAATATCGCTCACCACATCGGCCGCACCCGGCTCGTCCTGGCGATAGTTGACCACCACGCGCGCGCCAGCGGTGGCAAAAGCGATGGCAATCGCCGCGCCAATACCTTTTGACGCGCCCGTCACCAGCGCTATTTTGTTTTCCAGAGCTTTCATAATATTGTTCTCTGTCGTAATGATTGCGTCGGTAGACTATGCGCGCTGGTGCCGGATGTGGGTAGCGCAATCCTGCAAGCTTTTTGCACGATCCTGCAAAGATGACCGGGCAAGGCGGGTGTCGGGATTAACTTACGTTAAGATCTGCCGCATCTGAATACAGAGCGGACGGAGACGGGAGGAGTGATGACAGAAGCCCCTGAGTGGCAAGCGCTGGCGCAGCTGATCGATCGTCACGCGCCGAGTGATGGCCGGCACACCAGCGCCATAGATTGTCTGTTTTTTGGCCGTAGTTCAGCCCCCAGCGAGCCGGTGCACATTGCCCAATGGGCCAGCTTTGCGCTGGTGGCGCAGGGCGGTAAAGCGCTGCATATCGGGGATGAGATCCTGCATTACGGGCCGGGCGATCTGTTGCTGGTGACGCTGGATATGCCGGTCCGCGGCTGCGTCACCGTTGCCACGCCGGAAAAGCCCAATCTGGGTATCGGCATCACCATCAATGAAACCCGGTTAATGCGTTACCTCGAGCAGTTTCCGCCCGTGCTGCCGCTGTCGCAGGCACGCAGCGAGCGGGGCATTACGGTGCATAAGATGTCACCGCTGCTGGTCGATGCGGTGATACGGCTGGTGCGCTTGCTCGATCATCCGCAGGATATCGCCGCGCTGGCGCCGTTGATTGAACAGGAGATTTTCTATCGACTGCTGACCGGGCCGGAAGGACCGCGCATTCTGAATATGGCGCTGGCAGAGCGCCCCGGCAACCGGGTGGCGCAGGCGGCGCGCTGGCTAAGGGAAAACTTCCACCGACCGCTGAAAATTGATCAGCTCGCCAGCAACGTCGGGATGAGCGTCTCGTCGCTGCATCATCACTTCAAAGCGGTGACGGCGATGACGCCGATGCAATACCAGAAGCAGCTACGGCTGAATGAGGCGAGACGCCTGATGCGGGTGGAAAAGCTGGATGCAGGGACGGCGGGCTATCGGGTAGGGTATCAGAGCGCTTCGCAGTTCAGCCGGGAGTACAGCCGCTTTTATGGCCGATCGCCGGCGCGTGACAGTCGGCAGCTGGCGGTGGGTGCCGATGGCTTGCCCCCACCGCCGGCAGAATTACAGACTGCGGGCCGCTTCCATCGCAATGGCGAATGAACGCAGACGCGCCTCGGTATCGAAAATCTGGCCGTTGACCATGATCTCGTCAGCCTGAGTTTCGCGCATCAGCGAAGCCAGACCGTGACGCACTTTGTCGCTATCGCCGACCAGCGACATGCTCAAGGCCTGCTGCACGCCATACTGTTCTGACGGCGACCAGAGATTATCCATGTTCTCAACCGGTGCGGGTAACGGGCCAGGCTTACCGCGGCGCAGGTTAATAAACTGCTGTTGCTGCGAGGTAAACAGGAAGCGCGCATCACGTTCGCTGTCGGCAGCCACCACGTTGATACAGACCATGGCGTAAGGTTTTTCAAGACGCGTCGACGGCTGGAAGTTTTCACGGTAGACGTGCAGCGCCTGGAACAGCTGGTCGGGCGCGAAATGCGAAGCAAAGGCGAACGGCAGACCCAATTTGGCTGACAGCTGGGCGCTGTAGAGGCTGGAACCAAGCAGCCAGACCGGAATTTTCAGCCCCAGACCGGGCACCGGTTGTACCGCCGGCTGTTCGCCCGGTTCGGCATCGAACCAGCCGATCAGTTCAGCGACATCATCCGGAAACGTATCGGCGTGCATGCTGGAGAGATGTCGACGCAGCGCCATCATCGTACGCTGATCGGAACCGGGCGCGCGGCCCAGGCCTAAATCAATACGGCCGGGATACAGCGAGGCCAGGGTGCCAAACTGCTCGGCAATCACCAGCGGCGCATGGTTAGGCAGCATAATGCCGCCGGAGCCGAGCTGTAGCGTGTCGGTATTCGCCGCCAGATAACCAATCAGCACCGAGGTAGCGGCACTGGCAATGCCGGTCATGTTGTGATGTTCAGCCAGCCAGTAGCGCTGGTAGCCCAGCTTTTCAGCCTGACGCGCCAGCGCCAGCGACGTGTGGAACGCCTCACGTGCGGTCGCGCCCTGGGGGATCGGCGCCAGATCCAGTACGGACAGACGAAGAGGTTTTTTCTCAGACATGGCTACTCCCGTTATATGGCGCAGACGTCAGATTCTGCACCTTTTAGTATTACGCATCATTCCTTATATTAAAACTGCTAACCTCAGCAGGAATATAGCCGGTATGTGCTTTTACTCAGGATGCCAGCGTCATGCCCGCCAGTTTGCGCCAGTAGCCATTACAATCGTTGCCTTTCGCCACCATCAGCGGTGCCTGACCGTTTTCATTGGCGCGGAAGCGATCGATCTCCGCCAGGGTTCCACTATCCTGCGGCGAGAGCCGCACGCAGTCGACCCAGCGATGCATGCCTGGCAAATCGTTGCCGAGGTTATAGCAGTAGCCGCTCATGGTCTGAATACCGTTAAGCACGAATACCTGCTGACCTTCCTGCGACAGCACGCGACGACCTTCAGGATACTTGATGCAGCAGGTTTCACAGGCGTCTTTGGCACGGTTTTCTGAACGCGCGGTAAAGCAGCGCGCAGATAACGCCAGCGGCAGATGGCCATAGCCCAGCACTTCGACCTGAAACTGCTGCCGGATACCCCGTTCTTCGCACTGTTGCAGCAACTGCAGTAGCCAGTCGCGCGACATCTCAACCGGCATGCACCAGCGCGTCATGCCTTCTTTTACCAGCAGCTGCAGCGTCTCGGCGTTATAGACATTCAGCGTCGGCCCGGCAACAAACGGCAGATGGCGCTCGGCGGCCATATTCACCGTGCCGATATCATTGGCTTCGATCAGAAACTCGCCATTTTCAACGTAGCGCTTCAGTTCTTTCAGTTCCGACGGCGATTGCAGCAGCGCCAGGGTGCTAAGCACGACCTGTTTGCCACTGGCAGCCAGGTCGCGGGCCAGCGTCATCCAGTCGGCATAACTGGTGGCGCGTCGTTTGCTGCACACCGCTTCGCCGAGGTAGATGATATCCGCACTGCTGCGGGCTGCCTGCTGATAAAAGTTTTCCAGTGTTTCGGTTGGCCAGTACCAGAGCACCGGTCCCAGGGCATATTGCATCATGACTCCTTATTGCCATTCACGGTGATAGGCACCCAGCGTGGTCTGTGTTCCTTCTGAGAGATCGCCCAGCGTCTTCATCCACTCTGGCGTCACGCCGAAATGTTCCGGCTGTGCCTTACAGCGATCGATTGCCTGACGCCAGACGCGCGCCACGTCAGCCACGTAAGCCGGGCTGCGCTGGCGGCCTTCAATCTTCACCGAGGCGATGCCGGCACGCAGCAGCTCCGGCAGCAGCTCCAGCGTATTGAGGCTGGTGGGCTCTTCCAGCACGTGATAGCGCTGATCGTTAACCTGATAGCGACCTTTGCACAAGGTGGGATAGCCCGCGCTTTCGTCAGGCGCATAGCGATCGATCAGCACCTCATTCAGACGTGACTCCATGCCCTGTGGCGTCTGCTGCCAGCGCACGAACTTCGCTGGCGAACAGGCACCGGCGCTGTTGGGCGATTCACCGGTCAGCCATGAAGAGAGGTAGCAACGTCCTTCAGCCATAATGCACAGGCTGCCGAAAGCAAACACTTCCAGCGGCACCGGAGTTGAGCGGGCGAGCTGTTTTACCTGATGAATTGACAGCACGCGCGGCAGCACCACGCGGTGTAAGTTGAAGTGTCGATGGTAAAAACGAACCGCCTCAAGATTGGTGGCGGAGGCCTGCACCGACAGATGGCGTTCAACCTGCGGATAGCGGGATGCGGCATATTCCAGTGTGGCAATATCCGCCAGAATCAGCGCATCTGCACCGTTTTGTGCCGCCACGTCAATCGCCCGCTGCCAGCGTCCCATGCCGTCCGGATGGGCAAAGGTATTGATCGCCACATGCAGTTTACGCTGATGCTGATGCAGATAGCGCGCGGCCTCAGCCAGCTTTTTATCGGTGAAGTTCAGGCCCGCAAAGTGGCGCGCATTGGTGTCATCTTTCAGTCCCACATACACGGCATCGGCGCCATTCTCTACGGCGATGCGCACTGCGGGTAAATTTCCTGCCGGGCAGAGCAGTTCCATCGGTAATCCTCTCGACATGCAGATGGGCAACGAGTCTAGGCATCTGCCGACGGGCAAACGTTGATTTGGGGCAGTGAAATTCCAATTGATCATCGCCGATGATGTTTTTTTAATCGACCGTCAGCGGTTTTTATTGATCTCAGAGGAGGCGCGCAGAAAAGGATGTGGCAATATACGTAAAATTTTCTGAAGGGAGTGAAGAAAGTGTTAGAGCGGTTACATGCCCATATTGTGAAAAAGGCGCCTGAAATCTTAGGCTTACCCGCAGCGCTAACCCCATTCCCGGTTAAAAAGTTGCTTTTGCAACAACTCCTAAACTGGCAATTTCGCCATGCTTTGGCCGAAGGTGAGTTAGACTTTCTCGAAGGACGCCTGCTGGGGATAGACATTGCGGATGTCAGTCTGCAATGGATCACGACGATGCAGGATGGCCGACTGGCGGTATTGCAGCACGCCGAAGCGGATGTCTGGTTTCGGGGCAATGCCAATGACTTGTTGCTGGTGGCAGCACGCAAAGCAGATCCCGACATGCTGTTCTTTCAGCGCCGTCTGGCGATTGAAGGCGACACCGAGCTGGGACTGGAGGTGAAGAACGTAATGGATGCTATTGAACTCGACGCCATGCCCACCGCATTACGCACGGCAATTCAGCAGATGGCGAATTTTGTTGAAGCCGGAATGAAACAGGACGCGAAGGCCACACAGGCGCGCGCGGGTGTTGCATGTTAATACGTACCGAGATTGGCGTTGATGCCGCGGGCATCGACAGTTTGCTGAGGCGCTGTTTCAGCACCTCAGCCGAAGCTGAACTGACCCAGGCGTTACGTGAAGATGGCCTGCTGACGCTGGGCGTGGTAGCGACCGACGAGGAAGGACAGGTGCTGGGCTATGCCGCATTCAGTCCGGTTAGCGTACAGGGCGACGATCGCAACTGGGTCGGACTGGCCCCGCTGGCGGTGGACGAAAGCCTGCGCGGTCAGGGCATTGCGAAACAGCTGATTTATGAAGGGCTGGATACGCTGAATGAGTTCGGCTATAGCGCAGTCGTGGTACTGGGCGATCCGGCGCTGTTTAACCGCTTTGGCTTTGAGCCTGCTGCCCGCTATGGCCTGCACAGCCGCTGGCCCGGTAGCGAAGCCGCTTTCCAGGTCTACCGTCTGGCGGATAATGCCTTCGACGGTGCCGAAGGGCGCATCGAATACGCTGAACCCTTTAACCGTCAGCCTTAACCGGCGTACCCAGCCAGCTTTCCAGACTAACCGGCTGGCTCGCCACCAACAGTAATTTCTGCTGGCGGGTCAGTTGCTTCACCTGATACTCCAGTCTGGAGGCGCTGGCGCGATCGCCCGCCTCACAGTGAAACACCAGATCCAGCGGGCCTTTGCCGCGCAGCGACCGGGCGCCGCGTCCACGCTGATGCTGATCCACCCGGCGCGGAACGTCGGTGGTGATGCCGGTGTAGAGGCTCCCTTTCGCCGTACGGACGATGTAGAGTTGCCAGCGCTGACTCATCGTAATGGATTCCATAAAAACAGTGCCGGGCAGTGTAGCGCGCTTCGCCGCCTGTCGCTATCCGGTGCGCCGTCAGGAGATCACCTTGTCCGACCATGCCCATCTGGTTCGCTACCTCAGAAAACAACACGTCCTTTCCCTCTGCTGCACCGCCGATGATGAGCTGTGGTGCGCCAACTGTTATTACGTCTTCGACGAAGCACGCATGGCGTTCTGGATCATGACGGAGCCGGATACCCGTCACGGCCTGCTGGTGATGAAAAATCCGCAGGTGGCGGGCACGGTGAACGGCCAGCCCAGAAGCGTGTTGCTGATCAAAGGCGTGCAGTATCGCGGCCATATCGTGCGGCTAAGCGACGAGGCAGAGCACGTGGCGCGCAGCGCCTACCACAAGCGATTTCCGATTGCGCGTAAGGTGTCCGCACCGCTGTGGGAGATTCAGCTGGATGAAGTGAAGATGACCGATAATGCGCTGGGCTTCGGCAAGAAAATTGCCTGGGTACGGCAAGAGGTAAGGCAGGATTAGCGGCCCCTCTCCGGCAGGAAAGGGGCGCAGCGGGTTAAATCGCTTCGAGGATCCGCAGAGATTCGCGATTAAACGCCGGCAGATCGTCAGGCGTCCGGCTGGTGACCAGCTTATCGTCGTCAACCACCACTTCTTTATCGTGGAAGTCAGCACCCGCGTTTACCAGGTCAATGGCAATCGCCTTCACGCTGGTCATCTTGCGGCCACGTACGCCATTGGCACTGATCAGCAGCTGTGGGCCATGGCAAATCGCAAAGATAGGTTTGCCGCTGGCGACGAATTCTTTGGTAAACGCGACAAAGCGATCGTCGCCGCGCAGGGCATCCGGTGAATGACCGCCGGGCAGCAGCAACGCATCAAATTCGGCCGGGCTGACATCATCGATGCTGCGATCGATGGTCACTTCCGCTTCGCCTTGTTTCCCTTTGACCACGTTACCCGCTTGCTTCTCGATGGTGATTACCTCAAAGCCAGCGCCTTTGTAACTTTCGGCCGGTGAGGTAAATTCTGAGTCTTCAAATTCATCGGTAATCAAAACCGCAACTTTCTTGCTCATCTTTTCCTCCTTAAACGGTGGAGCGCGGGATGCGCTTTCCTGATTAATGTATTAAGCCTGGACGCTCCATGTCAGAACGCAAGCCAGGCCGCGTAGATCAGCTATCTTTTAACCTGTGAGCAGTGAAATAAGGACGAATCTGAAATGAATCGCGTATTACTGACTGGGGCCACCGGATTAGTCGGATCGCATCTGCTGCGCTTACTGATTGAGGACCCGCGGGTTGATGAAATTATTGCGCCGACCCGGCGGGCGTTACCCGCGATGCGCAAGGTGGTTAATCCGGTTGAAGCGGATCTCACCGACGTGCTCGGGCCATTACAAACCTCGCTGGATACGGTGTTCTGCTGTCTGGGCACTACCCGCAAGCAGGCGGGCAGCAAGCAGGCCTTTATCCACGTCGATTATACGCTGGTGGTCGACAGTGGCCTGAGCGGACTACGTTTAGGGGCGAAGCAGATGCTGGCGATCAGTGCGCACGGTGCCAGTCGTCACTCGCCGTTTTTTTACAATCGGGTCAAGGGTGAGATGGAAAATGCACTGCGGCATCAGGGCTGGCCGCGGCTGACGCTGGTGCGGCCCTCGTTACTGCTGGGCGATCGGGCGCAGACGCGCCGAGGAGAGAGTCTGATGGCGCCGCTGTTTGGCCTGCTGCCGGGCAACTGGCGTTCAGTCACCGCGCGTGACGTGGCGCGCTGTCTGCATCAGCAGGCCTTTACGCCGGGCGGCGACAGCGTGACTATCATCGAGTCAGGAGATATTCCACGTCACTCAGCGTAGCTGCCAGATACGCTGATTGCGGCTGCCACGCCACAGCAGCCGGAGATCTTTCTCGGCCTCGACAAAGCGGCCATCAATCAGCACGTCGAGATAGTCCAGCACCTCGCGCTGGGCACCATTCAGCTCCTGCATCCGGTAACCGGTCCACAGCCAGATATCTTTATCGGGGCACGCCTGCCGCACCCGTTTCACCAGCCGGCGAATGTGCGGCACGTTATGCGGATGCAGCGGATCGCCGCCGCTCAGTGACAGTCCCTGACGCGGGATGCGGGTATCCTGCAAATCTGCCAGCAGTTGCTCTTCCATCGCCAGGGTAAAGGGAACGCCCGAATCGAGCCGCCAGGTACTCTGGTTGTAGCAGCCGCGACACTGATGTTCGCAGCCTGCGACAAACAGGGTACAGCGCGTGCCCGGCCCGTTCACAATATCCACATCGTAATAGCGATGGATACGCATCATCCCAGCGGGCCCTCGAGATGTTTCACCCGACGCTGCACTTCCTGCTGTTTACCGGCGTTGAAAGGCCGCGCGTCCGGGCTGCCAAGATAGCCGCAGACCCGGCGGGTGACCGAGACGCGGGCCGGATCGTGGTTGCCGCACTGCGGACAGGTAAAGCCGCGGCTGGTGCAGGTAAACTCGCCGTTGAACCCGCAGTCGTAGCACTCGTCAATCGGGGTGTTGGTGCCGTAATAGGGCACGCGGTCATAACTGTAATCCCAGACATCTTCCAGCGCCTTCAGGTTGTGCTGGATGTTGGGGTATTCGCCGTAACAGATGAAACCGCCATTCGCCAGCGGCGGATAGGGCGCTTCAAAGTCAATTTTGTCGTACGGATTCACCTTCTTCTCGACGTCGAGATGGAAGCTGTTGGTGTAGTAGCCTTTGTCGGTGACGCCGGGCACCACGCCAAATTCCGCTGCATCAAGCCGGCAGAAGCGATCGCACAGATTTTCACTTGGGGTGCTGTAGAGGCTGAAGCCGTAACCGGTCTCGTCTTTCCAGCGATCGGTCGCGGCGCGCAGATGGGCGATAATCTCCACCCCTTTGGCGCGCAGAGCCGCATCATCATACGGATGATGCTGGCCGCCGCTTAGCGCGTTCAGGGTTTCATGCAGGCCGATATAACCCAGCGACAGTGAGGCGCGGCCGTTGCGGAAAATCGGTCCGATTTCATCATCGGCGTTCAGGCGAACGCCACAGGCCCCTTCCATATAAAGGATCGGTGCCACCCGCGCTTTGGTTTTCTCCAGGCGCGCCACGCGGGTCATTAATGCCCGTTTCGCCAGCAGCAGACGTTGATCCAGCAGTGACCAGAAGCGCGTCTCGTCACCCGCCGCCTCCAGGGCGATACGCGGCAGATTGAGGCTGATTACCCCGATATTGTTGCGGCCTTCATGGATTTGCTCGCCATCCTCTTCATACACGCCGAGGAAGCTGCGGCAGCCCATTGGCGTCTTGAATGAACCGGTGACCTTTACTACCTGATCGTAATTGAGAATATCGGGATACATGCGCTTACTGGCGCATTCCAGTGCCAGCTGCTTGATGTCGTAGTTAATGTCGCCTGCGCGCCGGTTGACCCCTTCACGAATGCTGAACACCAGTTTAGGGAACACCGCGGTTTTGCGGTTCTTGCCCAGACCGGCCAGCCGGTTACGCAGAATCGACTGCTGGATCAGCCGGGCCGCCCAGTCCGTGCCCAGCCCAAAGCCAAAGGTGACAAACGGCGTCTGACCGTTGGCGGTATGCAGGGTATTGACCTCGTATTCCAGCGACTGGAAGGCGTCGTAACACTCTTTTTCGGTGCGCTGCTGCGCGTATTGCTCCGCCTCAGCGATCTGCCACTCCACGGCGATGGCGTGATGCCGGCGGTAGCTCAGTTCAACAAACGGGGCGAGCACCTCATCAATCCGGTTAATGGTGGTGCCACCGTAGATATGGCTGGCGACCTGAGCGATGATCTGCGCAGTAACGGCGGTCGCGGTGGCGATCGATTTTGGTGGCTCAATCTCGGCATTGCCCATTTTAAAGCCGTTGGTCAGCATCCCTTTCAGATCGATCAGCATGCAGTTAAACATCGGGAAGAAGGGCGAATAGTCGAGATCGTGATAGTGGATCTCGCCGCGCTCGTGGGCCAGCACCACATCACGCGGCAGGATCTGCTGCTGTGCATAGTGCTTCGCCACGATCCCGGCCAGCAGATCGCGCTGGGTCGGGATCACTTTGCTGTCTTTATTGGCATTTTCGTTCAGCAGAGCAGCATTGGTCTGATCGACCAGCCCGCGAATGGCGTGATGCAACTGGCTCTGGCGATCGCGTGCGACGTCACGATCGTGGCGATATTCGATATAGGTCCGGGCCAGCTGCGGATAGGGGCCGGCCATCAGCGTCTCTTCAACCGCACACTGGATCTCGCGAATGTCGACTTCCTGACGGTCGGCCAGCAGCGTACTGACACGCTGCGCCACCTGCGCGCACCAGGCCGCATCGTCCACCTCTGCCGCGCGCGCGGCAGCGGCCACAGCTTGCTGAATACGTTGTGCATCAAAGCCTGTCCGGCATCCATCACGCTTAATCACTACCGTCGCCATTATCCCTCCAGAGACTACATATGGGTATTCGCAGGATTATAATCCCTACATGTAGTGATTGTTGCGAATTATTCCACCGAATTTTGACCTGAAACAAGGAAGGGCGAAGCGGGCAGAAAAAAGCGTCGGATGTTAACTATTTCGCCTTCAGTTCAAATTTCTTAATGGATTAACTTGCTTAACTGCGCGAAACAACTTTAATCAGGGTTTACCCGTGATAAGTCATTGACTCTACAAGGATGCCCGCCAATGTGGTTACGCCGTTCTCTGATTGCTGGTTATGGTGCGATAAGTTGCGTTATGAGTGTGGCGCTGGCCTCACCCGCGCTGGCTGAAAAGCTTCCCTTAATGCCCTGGCCGCAGCGGGTTGAACAGCCAGCCAGCGGCGGGACGCTGAGCCTGACGCCGCAGCTGACACTGCAGATTACCGGCGATCATCTGGCGGGGGCCGAGGCGCGCTGGCTGGAACGCATCGCTAATCAGACCGGCTGGCCGCTGTTGCCCGCCCGCCAGCCGGTGGCACAGCCAACCATCCGTATCGTGATTGATAAAGCGGTCGATCCGCTGCCGCAGCCCGACAGTGATGAACGTTATCACCTGCAAATTGATGGCAGCGGCGTACTGCTCAGCGCCCCCAGCCGGTTCGGCGCGATGCGCGGCATGGAAACCCTGTTGCAGCTGATTCAGAACGGCGATCGGGGCACCACCCTTCCTTACGTGACCATTGATGATCAGCCGCGATTCCCCTGGCGTGGAATATTAATCGACAGTGCTCGTCACTTTATGCCGATTGAAACCCTCAGGCGGCAAATCGATGGCATCGCTGCCGCCCGGATGAACGTCTTTCACTGGCATCTGACCGACGATCAGGGCTGGCGCTTTGCTTCCAGCCACTATCCCCAGCTCCAGCAGAAAGCCAGCGATGGCCGCTATTACAGCCAGCAACAGATGCGTGAACTGGTGCAGTATGCCGCCGATCGCGGCGTGCGGGTGGTGCCGGAGCTGGATCTGCCGGGCCACGCCTCGGCGCTGGCGGTGGCGATGCCGGAACTGATCAGCGCGCCGGGTCCCTATCAGATGGAGCGTGGCTGGGGGGTGTTTAAACCGCTGCTCGATCCCAGCAATGAGCAGGTCTATCAGGTGATCGACACCCTGGTGGGCGAAATGGCGGCGATCTTTCCCGATCCGTGGCTGCATATTGGCGGCGATGAGGTCGATCCGACCCAGTGGAACCAGTCTCCGCACATCCAGCAATTTATGCGCGATCGCGGGCTGAAAGATGCCCATGCTCTGCAGGCCTGGTTCAACCAGCGGGTTGAGAAGATCCTTGAGAAGCACCAGCGTCAGATGGTCGGCTGGGATGAGATCGCCCATCCCGATCTGCCGCGCAGCATTCTGATCCAGTCGTGGCAGGGCCAGGATGCGTTGAGCGAGGTCGCCAAAGAGAACATGCGCGGCATCCTTTCCACCGGCTTCTATCTCGATCAGCCGCAGCCCGCCAGCTATCACTACCGCAACGAAATCTATCCGCAGGGACTCAACGGCCAGGATAAGCTGCAGCCGGGCGAGCAGGCGCAAAGCTGGGCATTCACTCTGCCGCGACTGAAAGGCAGTCCGGTGCAGGGCAGTTTTACCCTGATTGAGGGGCAGCAGGGCTGGCGTGGCTTTATCGACTTTGCCGGCAAAGCGCGGCGGATGGTCAGCCAGATCGACTGGCTATCGACGCAACAGGTGCGTTTTCAGGTCGACAGCTGGATGGGGCCGTTGCAGCCGGTGGTGACGCTGCAACCGCATACGCAGGCGCTCAGCGGCTATGTGCTGGTGGGGAACGTGCGGTATCCGGTCAGCGGCAAAAAGCTGGCGCAGGCACCGGCCGGGATTGCGCCCACGCTGCCGACACCGCAGCAGATGCAGCAAAACCTGCTGGGCGGTGAGGCGGCGCTGTGGGCCGAGAATATCAACAGCCAGATTATCGATACCAAACTGTGGCCGCGCGCCTTTGTGGTCCGCTCAGGATGTTACCGATAGCGATGAGATGTATCAGCGGCTGGCGGCGATGGATCGCTGGAGCAGCGTCTCTGTCGGCACTCAGCAACACGCCCAGGCGGAACGTCAGATGATGCGGCTGGCCAACCGCAGTGATATCGCGCCGCTGCAGGTGCTGGCCGAGGTGCTGGAACCGGCGCAGTACTATACCCGCCAGCATTTGAAGTTTCAGGCCGGCCATTATGATTACCATGAGCCGTTAAACCGGCTGGCGGATGTGTTGCCCGCCGAGAGTGAGGCGGTGCGTCAGCTGGAACATCAGGTTAGCGCGCTGATCGCCAATCGCACCGATCCAACGGCGGCAGCGGCGATTCAGCGTCAGCTCCAGCGCTGGCAGGCTAATACCGCCCAGGTGATGCCACTGCTTAATGCTAACTACCTGCTGAAGCCGCTGGCCCACAGTGCGCAACAGGTGGACGCGTTGAGTCGGATGGGGATTTCGCTGGTGAATGCCTGGGCCCGCAACCAGGCCTTTGGGGCCAGCGAAGTGGCACAGATGCACGCCACGCTGGACGCGGCGGCAGAGGTGCAGGATGAGACGGTGATTGCGCTGGTCAGGCCGCTGGAAACGCTGCTGCGCGCCTTTAAGTAGACGGGCGCGGCCTGAACCGGCCGCGACCCATTATGATGCCGGACCGCTGACCGAATGGCGGCGCACCAGCGTCGGGCTGAACATGTGGGTTACTTCCGGCAGTGGCTGGTCATTGGCCAGCGCCAGCGCCAGTTCGGCGGCCTGCTGCGCCATGGTGACGATGGGATAGCGCACGGTGGTAAGGCGCGGACGCACGTAGCGTGATACCAGCACATCGTCGAAACCGATCAGCGACATCTCCTCTGGCACGCGGACGCCATTATCGCTCAGCACCGCCAGCGCGCCGGCGGCCATTGAGTCGTTGTAGCAGGCGACCGCAGTGAAATTTTTACCGCGTCCCAGCAGTTCGGTCATCGCCGTTTCGCCGCCCACCTCATCCGGTTCACCCCAGGTCACCAGCCGATCGCTGCACGGCAGGCCGTGCTCTTTCAGCGCATCGTAGTAACCCTGCAGGCGATCTTCGGCATCGGAAATGGTGTGGGTCGAGCAGATAAAGGCGATATTCTGGTGACCCAGCTGGATCAGATGGCGGGTCGCCAGCCAGGCGCCGTAGCGATCGTCGAGCGCAATACAGCGCTTTTCGAAGCCTTTGATCAGCCGGTTAAGCAGCACCATACCTGGCACCTGTTTCATTAACAGTTCCAGTTCTGCATCCGGGATTTTCTTGGCGTGCACCACCAGCGCTGCGCAACGGTGGCGCATCAGTTGTTCAATCGCCTGCCGCTCTTTTTGCTCATTGTGGTAACCGTTACCAATCAGCAAAAAGTTGCCGGTTTTTCCTGCAACTTCATCGACCGCTTTGACCATCGCGCCAAAAAACGGGTCCGACACATCACCGACAATCAGCCCGAGGGTTTCGGTCGACTGCTGCGCCAGCGCGCGTGCATTGGCGTTTGGATGATACTGAAGTTGCTCCATTGCCTGGCCGACGGCCTGGCGCGAGCTGTCGCTGGCCTTGGGAGAATTATTGATTACACGGGAGACTGTGGCGACAGAAACGCCAGCCAGTCGGGCAACATCCTTTATGGTAGCCATGCGTTTACCTGCTTCCGGGGAAAACGTTTACACATCGCATCAGTGTTACGGAAAAGGGCCGCCACATCAAGCCAGCAGAATGCCAGCGTCGTCGCAAAAGAGGGCGAAATCGGGCCGTCCGGCACGCCTTCTGCTGAAGTGGCACGCCATGCTATGCTGATTATCCCCAAATCTCTGCCGTGAAAAACAACGATGAAAACCAAAGTGCCACACCTGGCGCACTGGGGCGCCTTCACCGCCGTCACTGAAAACGATCGCCTGATTGGCTGCGAGCCTTTTTTCGCCGATGCCGATCCGTCCCCGATGATCCACACCCTTCCTGAACTGGTCTACTCCGATAAGCGTATCCGCCAGCCGATGGTGCGTCGCTCGTGGCTGAAGTCACGTGAAAACAGCGATCGCACGCTGCGGGGCCGGGAAGATTTTGTGGCGGTCGACTGGGACACCGCGCTCGACCTGGTGGCGGATGAAAACCGCCGTATCCGCGAGCGCTACGGCGCATCGGGCATTTTCAATGGCTCATACGGCTGGTCATCAGCCGGACGGGTTAACCATGCCCGCACCCTGATCCGCCGCTTCTATTTTCAGGGCGGTGGCGGCGTCGACCAGCAGGGCAACTACAGCTGGGGCGCGGCACAATTTTTCCTGCCTTATGTCATTGGCACCTATATGCCGCTGACCGGTCGCGTTACTGACTGGCCGGAAGTGGTGGAACATGCAGAGATTTTTGTCGCCTTTGGCGGACTGGCGCTGAAGAACGCCCAGGTCGCGTCGGGCGGAGCCGGGCAGCACAGCCTGAAACCGGCGCTGCAGCAACTGGCGGCCAAAGGCACGCCGGTGATTAATATCAGCCCGATGCGCGATGACTGTCCGGCCTTCCTCAACGCCGAGTGGATCCCGATTCGCCCGAATACCGACGTGGCGCTGATGCTGGCGCTGGGTTAAGAGATTACCCAGCGCGGCGCGGTGGACGAGGCGTTTCTCGCCAGCCACTGCACCGGCTGGCCGCAACTGCGCGCCTACCTGCTGGGCGAAGCGGATGGCGTGGCGAAAACCGCCGGCTGGGCCAGCCGTATCACCGGCATCCCGGCCGATCGCATCGTGCAACTGGCGCAGCAGCTGATCGGTAAACGCAGCTTTGTCACCTGTTCCTATTCGGTTCAGCGCGCCCATCGCGGTGAGCAGCCGTACTGGATGATGATCGCCCTGTCATCGATGCTTGGTCAGCCAGGGCTGCCGGGCGCGGGCTTCTCCTTCGGTCACGGGTCGATGAACAGCGTCGGCAATCCGCGCCAGGACGGCCCGGCACCGATGATGAGTACCGGACCCAACCCGTCCGGCCTGTCGATTCCGGTGGCGCGTATCAGCGATATGCTGCTCAATCCCGGCCAGCCTTACACCTTCCAGGGCGAGACGCTGCACTATCCTGACATCCATATGGTGCACTGGGCGGGCGGGAATCCGTTCCATCACCATCAGCAGCTCAACCGGCTGGTGGCGGGCTGGCAGCGGCCTGACACCGTAGTGGTGCAGGACATTGTCTGGACCCCGGCGGCGCAGATGGCCGATATCGTGCTGCCCGCCACCACGACGCTGGAGCGCAACGACATTGGCGGATCGTCACGCGACCGCTTTGTGCTGGCGATGCATCAGGCGATCAAACCGCAACATCAGGCGCGCAACGATTTCGATATCTTTGCCGATCTGGCGGAGCGTCTTGGCTACCGCGACACCTTTACCGAAGGACGCAACGAGATGCAGTGGATTGCGCATCTCTATCAGCAGTGTGCCGTGGCGCACCAGCGCAAAGGCATCCGCTTCCCTGAGTTTGAGGCGTTCTGGCAGCGCGGCTTTGTTGAGATCCCCGAGGGCGGCAAACCTTACGTGTTTATGGATGCTTTCCGCGCCGATCCGCAGGCCAATCCGATCAACACCGCCAGCGGCAAAATCGAGCTGTTCAGCCAGACGATTGCCGACTACCAGCTTGACGATTTTGCCGGCCATCCGGAGTGGCGCGAGCCGCAGGAGTGGCTGGGTGCGCCGATCAGCCGCGACTATCCGCTGCATATGATCTCGATCCAGCCTGCTGACCGGCTGCACAGCCAGCTGGATGGCACCGGCACCGTACAAGGCAATAAAACCGCCGGTCACGAAACGCTGTATATGCATCCGCTGGATGCGGCGGCGCGTGGCATCGTGGACGGTGACGAAATCGAGGTGAGCAATGCGCGCGGCGTGATGCTGGCCGGCGTCCGGCTGACCGAAGGGCTGACCCAGGGCGTGGTGATTATCGCCACCGGTGCCTGGTTTGATCCCGGTTTCGGTCAGGCATGGCAGCCCTACGATCGCGCCGGTAATCCCAACGTCCTGACGCTCGATATCGGCACTTCGTCACTGACCCAGGGACCTAACGCCATGAGTTGTCTGGTAGAAATCAAAAAACATCCGGATTGCAAAATAGCGTAAGGATCTCATGGCTGGTTACACTTTGCCGGTAACTGTTGCGTTTGAGCGATGGCAGCCGAGCGAGCCCGCTTGCTACAGTCAGGGTCCCAGAGGTATTGATGGGTGAACATCAATAGATTTTCTTGATTACACCAACCTGCGCAGATGCGCAGGTTTTTTTTGCCCGGCATTTAGCGGCCGATAACGAACTGATACACAGTTTTCCTGTTAACCGGTCAGCGCTTTCTTTATAACTGCTCAATTAAGCCCTCTTTTATCTCTTTAGCGCAGCGGATTGCCATGCCCCGGATTAAAAAACTACTGGGAAAAGACCAGATTAAAGCCCCGTTTAACCCTTTTCGCTTCCGTCTTATCTGCCTTGGTGTGCTGGCCTGCATGGTGGTATTGCTGGCGCGCGTCGCGGACCTGCAATTTCTCAACCAGCCGATGCTGGAGCACGAAGCCGATCAGCGCTCGCTGCGCACCGTCACGCTGCCAACCAGCCGTGGCACATTGCTGGATCGCAACGGCGAAGCACTGGCGCTCAGCGTACCGTCACGCGACGTGATCGCCGATCCGTTACGTGTGCTGGAGAGCAACCCCGACTTCACCAGTGCTAAATGGGCCTATCTGGCTGCCGCCCTGAATACCCGGCCGGAGTTACTGGCGGCGCAGATCACCGCCAATCCAAAACGCCGCTTCCTCTATCTGGGGCGTAAAATCGAACTGGGTATCGCCAAAGATATTAAAGAGCTGAAGCTGAAAGGCATCAGTGAGGTCTACGACGACAGCCGTTTCTATCCGATGAGTGAAGCGTCTGCGCCGCTGATTGGCATCGTCGGTGCCGATAATGTCGGCCTGAACGGGCTGGAGAAGGGCTTTGACAAGGTGTTGCAGGGCGAGCCGGGTAAAGAGGTTTATCGCCAGGACGCTGCCGGCAATATCATCGCGATGATCAACTATCAGCCGCCGACGCAGCCGCCGACGGTGCAGCTCAGCATCGACAAATACGATCAATACACCCTGTACAGCAAACTGCGCGACGGCGTGCTGATCAACAAGGCGGACTCCGGTGCGGCGGTGCTGGTGAAAATCGACACCGGCGAGATTCTGGCGATGGCCTCCTATCCGTCGTTCAACCCCAATAACTACGATGGCGCCACGCCCGCCCAGATGCGAAACGCGGCGATTAACGACAGTTACGAACCCGGTTCGACGGTGAAGCCGCTGGTGGTGATGGAAGGGCTGGAGCGTCATCTGGTGCGGCCGGACTCGGTGATTGATACCACGCCGTACCGGGTCAACGGCCACCTGATCCGCGACGTTGGCCACTGGCCGCGCCTGACCATGACCGGCATCCTGCAGAAGTCGAGTGACATCGGCGTGTCGCACATTGCGCTGGCCATGCCGGCTGAAGCGCTGGTGAATACCTATCATGCGTTTGGCCTCGGTAAACCGACCGGCCTGGGCTTAACCGGCGAGAGCGTCGGTTACTTCCCGCTGCACCGCACCCGCTGGGCGGACATCGAACGGGCGACCTTCTCCTTTGGTTACGGCCTGCGCGTCACGCCGCTGCAGATTGCACGTGAATACGCCACCCTCGGCTCTTACGGCGTCTACCGTCCGCTGTCGATTACCCGGGTCACCCCGCCGGTGCTGGGCAAGCAGGTAGCGAATCCGGAAACGGTGAAAGAGGTGGTACACATGCTGGAGAGCGACGTGTTGCCGGGCGGGACCGGGGTGAAAGCTGCGGTGCCGGGCTATCGTCTGGCGACCAAAACCGGTACCGCTGAGAAGATGGGCAACAGCGGCAAATATGATGGCGGCTACGTCAACTATACCGCCGGTATCGCGCCTGCCAGTCATCCGGAAGTGGCGCTGGTGGTGATGATTAACCATCCGACCGCTGGCGATCACTTTGGTGGCTCGGTAGCGGCGCCGGTATTCGGCAACATCATGGGGCCGGTACTGAAGCACATGAACATCGCGCCGGATGCCATTTACAGCGCTACCGCAGCGAACAACTAAGATAAATCTTAGAAAAATCAGAGTGTAAGTGCGGCGAGGGAGATATTCACACCTCGTTGCATTTCCCCGAATTCGGTTGCGTTTTCCCTCTGTTGCTGCGGCACGAAACAGTGCGAGGATAGAGGTCCCAGAGGTATTGATGGGTGTGAAAACAACACCGCTTCGGCAGTGATTACCCTGTTATTGCACCAACCCACGCAGATGCGTGGGTTTTTTTTTGCCTGCGTCAGGCCGCGCGCGTCGTCCGTATTTTCCCGCCTGCGCGTGCCGTCAACATCATCATTGTTCTTAACGAAACCCTTACCTTTTGCCGATAGAAAGGCGCGTAACATTTCGCCGATAATGCCCGCCGTGAAGCCCCGGCTGGTGGTTTTCATGCTGGCGAATTCGCGGCAGCGCCATCAGCCACTGCAGGTGGCTCACTTCATATTCCGCACCCTCCGGGATGTTCTTTTTCTGTTTATCTGAAGAGTTCGATGATGACTCACCACTCACGCTCCGCGCGTTCCGGCTGGCTGAAATGGCTGCTTTTATTGATTGTGGCGGCGACCATCGCTGGCGTGGCCTGGCGTCTGTTGCCCCTCGGCAAAGCACCGGGCGGGGCGATGCCGCCTGGCGGACGCGGTGCGCCCGGCAGAATGGGCGGCGGCGCGACCCTGGTACACAGCGGCGTCGCGACCCTGGTACACAGCGGCGTCGCGACCCGTGCCGATGTGCCGGTCTGGCTGAATGCGCTCGGCACGGTGATCCCCAACGCCAGCGTGACGGTCACCAGCCGGGTCGATGGTCAGCTGCAACAGGTCTTCTTCACCGAAGGTCAGAAGGTCAGCGCTGGTCAGCTGCTGGCGCAGATCGATCCGCGCAGCTACCAGGCGACGCTGAATCAGTATCAGGGCGAACTTAATCAGAATCAGGCGCTGCTGAAAAGCGCCGAACTGACGCTGGCACGCTACCGCAAGCTGGCGGCGCAGGACTCGCTGTCGCGCCAGGATCTGGATAGCCAGATCGCCACGGTAGGGCAGTATCGCGGGGCAGTCGCCGCCGATCAGGCGCAGATCGCCAGCGCCAGACTGAGTATCGAATATGCCCGCATCACCGCGCCGATCGCTGGTCGGGTCGGACTGCGTCAGGTCGACCCGGGCAACATGGTACAGACCTCCAGCAGCACCGGCCTGGTAACCATCACCCAGATGCAGCCAGCGGCGGTCACCTTTAGCGTGCCGCAGAGCGAAATCCCGACGCTGGTGAGCGCCCTGCATCAGAGCCAGAGCCTGCCCGCTACGCTGTTTGACCAGGATAACCAGCATCTGCTCGCCAACGGCGAGGTGAAGTACATCAGTAACCAGATCGATACCGCCACCGGCACCGTAGAACTGAAAGCGCTGTTCGCCAACCAGGATGAGTCGCTGTTTGCCAACCAGTTCGTCAATCTGCGGCTGCAGACCCGGGTGCTGAAAGGCGTAACGGTGATCCCGGCTCAGGCATTGCAATTAAGCAGCGATGGCAGCTTTGTCTTCGTCATCAATCAGGACAACAGCGTCACGCGTAAAGCGGTCACCACCGGTCCGGCGGTTGACGACGATCATCAGGCGATCCTCAGCGGCGTTGCGCCGGGCGATCGGCTGGTCACCGAAGGAATCGATCGGCTGACTAACGGCAGCAAGGTTTCACTGGCGGATGAGACGCCTGCACCGGCAAGCGCTGAGGCCAAATGAATCCGTCACGGCTTTTTATACTGCGTCCGGTCGCCACCATCCTGCTGATGGTCGGCGTGCTGATTGCCGGCATTTTTGCCTATAAGTTTCTCTCCACCTCGGCGCTGCCGCAGGTCGACTATCCGACCATTCAGGTCACCACGCTCTATCCCGGTGCCAGTCCGGATGTGATGGCGTCGTCGGTGACCGCGCCGCTTGAGCGCCAGCTGGGCCAGATGGCCGGACTGAGTCAGATGACCTCCGCCAGCGCCAGCGGCTCGTCGGTGATTACGCTGAAATTCAGCCTCGACCTGTCACTGGATGTCGCCGAGCAGGAGGTGCAGGCTGCGATTAATGCCGCCGATAGCCTGCTGCCTGACGATCTGCCCAATCCGCCAACCTATAAAAAGGTTAACCCGGCGGACAGCGCGGTGATTACGCTGGCGGCCAGTTCCGACACGCTGCCGCTGACGCAGGTGCAGGATCTGGTAAATACCCGGGTGGCGCTCAAGCTGTCGCAGATTTCTGGCGTTGGGATGGTGACGCTGGCGGGCGGACAACAGCCGGCGATTCGGGTCCGGATCAACCCGAAAGCGCTCGCTGCCCACCATCTGACGCTGGAAGCGGTCAACACGCTGATTGGCAACAGCAACGTCAACGGCTCCAAAGGCGGCTTTGACGGCAAATATCACTCGGTAACCATTGATGCCAACGATCAGCTGCGCACCGCCGCTGAGTACGGCAACCTGATCCTCAGCTATGAGAATGGCGCGGCGCTGCGGCTGAAGGATATTGCCCTCATTGAGCAGGGGCCGGAGAACAGTTTTCAGTCGGCGTGGGCCAATAATCGGCCAGCGATTGTGATCAACGTGCAGCGTCAGCCCGGCGCGAACGTGATTCAGGTGGTGGACAACATCAAGGCGCAGCTGCCGGTGCTGCAGGCGGCGCTGCCGGATGGGGTGAAGATGACTATCCTGTCCGATCGTACCCAGACCATTCGCGCCTCGATCAGCGACGTGCAGTTTGAATTGATGCTGTCGATTGCGCTGGTGGTGATGGTGACGTTCCTGTTCCTGCGCAACGTGGCGGCGACGCTGATCCCCAGCGTGGCGGTGCCGCTGTCGCTGATTGGGACCTTCGGCGTGATGTATCTGGCGGGCTTCAGCCTCAACAATCTGTCGTTGATGGCGCTGACCATCGCCACCGGTTTTGTCATTGACGATGCGATTGTGGTGGTCGAGAACATCTCCCGGCGGCTGGAGCAGGGCGAATCCCCGCTGGAAGCGGCGCTGAAAGGATCACAGCAGATTGGTTTTACCATCATCTCGCTGACCTTTTCGCTGATTGCGGTGCTGATCCCGCTGCTGTTTATGGGTGACGTGGTCGGGCGGCTGTTCCGCGAGTTTGCCATCACCCTGGCAGTGGCGATTCTGGTGTCGATGGTGGTATCGCTGACCCTGACGCCGATGCTGTGTGCTTATCTTCTGCGCCACATTCCACCAGAGCGGCAGTCCACTTTTGCCCGCAAAGGCGGCGTGCTGTTTGATCGCCTGATTGGCGGCTATGACCGGCTGCTGACGGTGGTGCTGAACCACCAGAAACTGACGCTGCTGGTGGCGCTGGCGACGGTAGCCCTGACCGCACTGCTCTATCTGGTGGTGCCGAAGGGCTTCTTCCCGACTCAGGATACCGGTCTGATTCAGGGAGTGACCGTCGCGTCGCAGGATGTCTCTTTCAGCGCGATGGCCACCCGGCAGCAGGCGCTGTCGGCGCTGATCATGAAAAACCCGGCGGTGGAAAGCGTCTCTTCGATCATCGGCATTGATGGCACCAACAGCAGCCTTAACAGTGGCCGCCTGCAGATCAACCTCAAGCCGTTTGCCGCGCGTGACGTCAAGGCGGATGAGGTGATTAAACAACTGCAGCAGGCCACCGCCGGCGTGACCGGGATTCAGCTCTATCTGCAACCGGCGCAGGATCTGACGGTTAACGATCAGGTCTCACCGAGCCAGTATCAGTTCACACTTGACGACGCCGACAGCGAGAACCTGGTGAAATGGTCACCTGCGCTGGTGGCGGCCCTGCAGCAGCGGCCAGAGTTTAACGGTGTAGTGAGCAACCTGCAGGATCAGGGACGTGTCGCCTTTGTGGAGCTGAACCGCGACAAAGCGGCGCGCTACGGCATCACGGCGGCGGACGTGGACACTGCGCTTTACAACGCCTTCGGTCAGCGGCTGGTGTCGACCATCTTCACCCAGTCGAATCAATATCGGGTGGTGCTGGAAGTCGCGCCCGCCTGGCAGCAGGGTCCGGCATCGTTTGATGATATCTATCTGCAACCGTCCGACAGCACGGACAGTTCGGACAGTTCGGATAGTTCGGACAGCAGCACGACAACCTCCGGCAGCAGCACCGCTTCGACCACCAGCACCACGGCCAGCAGCGGGATGGTAAAACTGACCTCAATTGCCACGATTCACCAGCGAACCGGCGCGCTGATGCACATGCGGCTGAACCAGTTCCCGGCGGTGATGATCTCCTTCAACCTCAATCCCGGCTATTCGCTGGAGCAGGGGCAACAGGCGATCGCGGCAGTGCGGCAGCAGCTTGCGCTGCCGCAGAGCATTACGCTGCGCTATCAGGGCGAAACCTCGGCGTTCCAGAGTGCCACCAGCAACACGCTGTGGCTGATTCTGGCGGCGCTGATCACCATGTATGTGGTGCTCGGCATTCTGTATGAAAGCTTTATCCATCCGGTCACCATCCTCTCGACGCTGCCGTCGGCGGCGGTCGGGGCGCTGTTGACGCTGCTGCTGGCCGGCACCGAATTCAGCCTGATTGCGCTGATTGGCGTGATCCTGCTGATCGGCATCGTCAAAAAGAACGCGATTATGATGATCGACTTTGCGCTGGAGGCGGAACATCAGCAGCATCTCAGCCCTCGCGAGGCGATCCACCAGGCCTGCCTGCTGCGCTTCCGGCCGATTCTGATGACCACCATGGCGGCGCTGCTCGGCGCACTGCCGCTGATGCTGGCGTCCGGGTCTGGCGCAGAACTGCGTCAGCCGCTGGGGCTGGTGATTGTCGGCGGACTGATCGTCAGTCAGGTGCTGACGCTGTTCTCCACGCCGGTGATCTACCTGTGGTTTGATGCGCTGGCACAGCGCGGCAAGCGCTGGGTGAAACGTCGTCAGCAACCGGCGCGGAGCGGACAATGAATCTGACCCGGCTGTTTATCTTCCGCCCGGTGGCGACGCTGCTGCTGACGCTGGCGATTCTGCTGCTCGGCGTACTCGGCTATCGTCTGCTGCCGGTCGCGCCGCTGCCGCAGGTCGATTTCCCGACCATCATGGTCAGCGCCAGCCTGGCCGGTGCCAGTCCGGAAACCATGGCGGCGACCGTCGCCACGCCGCTGGAGCGTTCACTCGGACAGATTGCCGGTATCACCGAGATGACCTCCAGCAGCTCGCAGGGCTCCAGCAGCATCATTCTGCAGTTTGAACTGGATCGCGATATCAACGGCGCGGCGCGTGACGTGCAGGCGGCGATCAACGCGGCGCGCAGCCTGCTGCCGAGTGCGATGGCGTCATTGCCGACCTACCGCAAAGCCAATCCGTCCGATGCGCCGATTGTGATGCTGGCGCTGACCTCTGCCACCCGCACGCCCGGTGAACTCTACGATCTGGCCGAGAGCAAAATCGAACAGGCGATGGGCCAGGTTAACGGCGTGGGCGAAGTCTCGCTGATGGGCAGTGCCCTGCCGGCGGTGCGGATTGATCTGCAACCGCTGAAGCTGACCCACTATGGTATTTCGCTGGATACGGTGCGCAGCGCGGTGGCGAACAGCACCACCAATCTGCCCAAAGGCGTGCTGCAGGGCAGCGGGCAGTCATGGCTGGTCGACAGCAATGGTCAACTGGATAAGGCGGCCAGCTATCGCGATCTGATCGTCAGCTATCAGCAGGGCAAAGCGGTGCGGCTGCACGATGTCGCCACGGTTTACGACTCGGTGGAAGATCGCTATCAGGCCGGTTTTCTCAATGCCACGCCCTCGGTGATGATCGGCATCAAGCGTCAGGCAGGCGCCAACATGCTCGACACCATCGACGCCATAAAAGCGCAGTTGCCGCAGCTGGAAAAAGATCTGCCGGCGGATACGCAACTGCGCATCGTCGTCGACCGCTCGCCCGGCGTGCGCGCCTCGCTGTATGACACCGAAGAGACGCTGCTGATTGCGGTATTGCTGGTGATCGCGGTGGTGTTTGTTTTTCTGCGCAATCTGCAGGCGGTGATCATTCCGGCGCTGGCCTTGCCGGTATCGCTGATCGGCACCTGCGCGGTGATGTATCTGCTTGGCTACAGCCTCGATAACCTGTCGCTGATGGCGCTGATTATCGCCACCGGTTTCGTGGTTGACGATGCGATCGTGGTGCTGGAGAACATTACCCGCCACATTGAGCGCGGGTTGAGTCCGCTGCGGGCGGCGCTGCGCGGGGCGCAGGAGGTGAGTTTCACCGTACTGTCGATGACCATCTCACTGATCGCGGTGTTTATTCCGATCCTGCTGATGGGCAGCATCGTCGGACGACTGTTCCGCGAATTCGCCGTTACCCTCACCGTGTCGCTGCTGATCTCGCTATTTGTCTCACTCAGCCTGACCCCGATGCTCTGTGCCCGGCTGCTGAAGCCGAAACCGCCGCTCAGCCAGCGGCCGCACCCGCTCTACCAGGCGATTGAGAACCTGCTGAATCGCCTGCTGGCCGCCTACGCGCGCGGGCTGGCATGGGTGATGCGTCATCAGAAACTGACGCTGCTCAGCCTGCTGCTGACCGTGCTGCTCAACCTGTTTCTCTATTCGGTGGTACAGAAGGGCTTCTTTCCGAATCAGGATACCGGGCTGTTGATGGGCGCACTGCGCGCCGACCAGAACATCTCATTCCAGGCGATGAAGCCGAAGATGCAGATGTTCACCAAAATCATCGAGGCCGATCCGGCGGTAGAGAGCGTCATGTCGTCGATGGGCAGCGGGATGTTCGGCGCGCGCAACAGCGCCAACTTCTTTGTCCGGCTGAAAGATTTCGATCAGCGTGATGCCACCGCCACCGAAGTGGCGAACCGGCTGAGCCGTAAAACCAGCCAGCTGGCTGGCGCACAGATGTTCCTGATGGCGGCGCAGGACCTGCACATTGGCGGACGCAGCGCCAACGCCACTTATCAGTACAGCTTACAGGCTGACGATCTCGATCTGCTGCGCAGCTGGACGCCGAAAGTGCAGGCGGCGCTGGCGGCGATCCCCCAGCTCAACAGCGTTGATTCGGATTCGCAGACCGGCGGCCAGGAAGTGGAACTGACCATCGATCGTGATCGCGCCACCCGGCTTGGGGTCAACGTGCAGATGCTGGATACGCTGCTGAATAATGCCTTCAGCCAGCGGCAGATCGCCACGCTCTATCACACCCTGAATCAGTATCACGTGGTGATGTCGTTGCAGGATAGCGACACCGCCAATCCGGCGATGCTGCAACAGCTGTATGTGATTAACGACAGCGGCGATCGTATTCCGCTGTCGGCCTTTACCCGCTTCAGCGGCGGCAACGCCCCGCTGGCCGTGACGCATCAGGGCCAGTCCGCCACCAGCACCGTGGCTTTTAACCTCAATGATGGCGTCTCGCTCGAGCAGGCGCAGGGGTTGATCAAGCAGGCGATGGCGAAGCTGGGCCTGCCCGCCACCATCCAGGCCGGTTTTGCCGGGACGGCCGCCGCCTTTTCTCAGCTCACGGCCACCATGCCGTGGTTGATTCTGGCGGCGCTGGCGGCGGTCTATATCGTGCTCGGCGTGCTGTATGAGAGCTATATCCATCCGCTGACCATTCTGTCGACCCTGCCGTCAGCGGGCGTCGGCGCGCTGTTACTGCTGCTGCTGACTAACACCCAGCTGACGGTGATCGCGCTGATTGGCATCATTCTGCTGATCGGCATCGTCAAAAAGAACGCCATCATGATGATCGACTTCGCCATCAGCGCCGAAAGAGAGCAGGGCATGACGCCGCAGCAGGCGATTACCCAGGCCTGTCTGATGCGCTTCCGGCCGATCATGATGACCACGCTGGCGGCCTTTTTTGGTGCCTTACCGCTGGCACTTGGCAGCGGCGGCGATGCCGATCTGCGCAGTCCGCTCGGGATCGCCATCGCGGGTGGTCTGGCGCTCAGCCAGCTGCTGACGCTGTTCACCACCCCGGTTATTTATCTGTGGCTCGATCGTCTGAGCCGTGCCACTCAACGTCAATGGCGTCGTCTGCGCCATGCGGAATCCTGATTGATGAAACCCATTATCCCGCTTGTTCTGATGCTGCTGCTGAGCGGCTGTACTGTTGGTCCCGACTACCAGCGCCCCGCGATGGCGATACCGATTCACTATAAAGAGGCCAAAGGCTGGCAGCAGGCGACGCCGCGCGATCAGCAGGGCAAAGGCGAATGGTGGGCGGTTTATCACGACGCCACCCTGAGCGGCCTGCTTAGCCAGGTGAGTATCTCGAACCAGAACGTCGCCAATTATGCGGCGCAGTACCGTCAGGCGCAGGCGCTGGCGAGCGAGTCACGCGCCGCGCTGTTTCCGTCACTGGGTTATGACAGCAGCGTGACGCGCAGCGGCAGCCACGCCACCAGCAGCAGCGCCCGCACCACCAGCAGCAGCCATCAGGCCGAACTGAGTGCCAGCTGGGAGCTGGATCTGTGGGGCAAACTGCGTCGCACGCTGGAAGAGAATCGCGCCAGCGCGGCGGCCAGCGCGGCGGAACTGGCCAATATCACCCTTAGCGCCCAGTCTGAACTGGCGCAGGACTATTTCCAGCTGCGTTTTATCGACCAGAAAATTGCGCTCTATCAGCAGAGCGTGGCGGCCTACCAGCGCTACCTGAAGGTGATCACTAACCAGTATCAGGCTGGCACGGCGTCGCTCGCTACCCAGGCACAGGCGCAGATGCAGCTGGAGAGCGCCAGCGCCTCGGCGCAGGATTATCAGTGGCAGCGTGCCCAGATGGAACACGCCATCGCGCTGCTGGTGGGCAAAGCGCCGGCGGACTTCAGCCTGCCTGCCGCGCCGTTGCACGCCACGCTGCCCACGGTGCCGGCCGGGCTGCCGAGCCAGCTGTTGCAACGCCGTCCTGATATCGCCTATGCCGAACGTAACATGGCGGCCGCTAACGCCGCGGTTGGCGTGGCGGTGGCTGGTTACTATCCGGATCTCACCCTCAGCGCCAGCGGCGGCGTCAGTTCATCGGCGCTGCATTCGCTGTTCTCATTGCCCAACCGCGTCTGGTCGCTGGGGCCGGAGCTAAGCGGCACGCTGCTCGACTTTGGTGCCACCTCGGCGCAGGTTGATCAGGCACGTGCCAGCTGGGATGCCAGCGTCGCCAGCTATCGTCAGACGGTATTAGCAGCGTTACAGGAGGTGGAAGATCAGCTGGTGGAACTCAACACCCTGCAGGGCGAGATTGCGGCCCAGCAGCGCGCAGCCGTGGCGGCTCAGACATCAGCGCGGGTGACGCGCAATCAGTATGAGGCCGGGATGATCGACTATCTCGACGTGGCCACCACCGAAAACAGCAGCCTGACCGAGCAACAGAGTTTACTGACGCTGCAAAGCACCCAGTGGGTCAGCAGCGTGGCGCTGATTGCCGCGCTGGGCGGTGGCTGGCAGACACCCTGATCGCGGCGGATAATTCTGTTGTCGAACTGCGTCAAATCCTGCATCGTGAGGGGCTATTTTTCACGATGCTAAGGAGCAGGCATGGTATTCACATTATTGCGTCTGGTATTCCGCCTGTTATGGCGGGTCGAACTGCGCGGCGACGTTGCCGAACTGCATAAGCAGAAGGTATTGATCACGCCGAACCATATGTCGTTTCTCGACGGCATATTGCTGGCGTTATTTTTGCCGATTAAGCCGGTTTACGCGGTCTATTCAACCATCAGCGAAAGCTGGTTTATGCGGCTGGTTAAACCCTTTATCGACTATGTGCCGCTCGATCCCACTAAGCCGATGGCGCTGAAACAGCTGGTGCGGCTGATCGACAGCGGCCGCCCGGTGGTGATCTTCCCGGAAGGACGGATCACCGTGACCGGATCGCTGATGAAAATCTACAGCGGGGCCGGATTTGTCGCGGCGCGATCTGGCGCTAACGTGGTACCGATGCGGATTGAAGGGGCGGAGTTTACGCCGTTTGGCCGACTGGCGGGTGTATTTAAACGCCGCCTGTTTCCGCGCATCACCCTCAGCATTCTGCCGGCGACCCGTATCCCGATGCCGGAAGCGAAACGCGCCCGCGATCGGCGGATACTGGCGGGCGAACATCTGCATCATGTGATGATGGAAGCCCGCATGGCGGTACGCCCACGTGAAACTCTGTTTGAAGCCTTTCTCGCGGCCCGTTCACGCTACGGTGCCTTCAGGCGCTGCATCGAAGATGTCAATTTCAAGCCCGACAGCTATAACGGCTTGCTGAAGAAATCGCTCGGCGTCGGCCGTATTCTTGAACGCTACAGCCAGCCGCGCGAAGTGGTCGGGTTGCTGCTGCCAAACACCACCGTCACCGCGGCGGCGATTTTCGGTGCCTCGCTGCGTGGCCGGGTACCGGCGATGCTCAACTACACCGCGGGCGTCAACGGCATGCGGGCTGCCCTGACTGCGGCGCAGATTAAAACCGTCTTCACCTCGCGTCAGTTCCTCGACAAAGGTAATTTGTGGCATCTGCCGCAGGGACTCGACGAGGTGCAGTGGATCTATCTGGAAGATCTGAAAGATACGGTGACGCTACAGGACAAACTGTGGATTGTCGGCCATCTGCTGATGCCTCATCGCGCTCAGCTGCCCCAGCAGCCGGAAGACGCGGCGATGGTGCTGTTCACCTCTGGCTCAGAAGGCAACCCTAAAGGGGTGGTGCTTTCGCATAAAAGCCTGCTGGCGAACGTCGAACAGATTCGCACCGTGGCCGACTTTACCCCGCGTGACCGCTTTATGTCGGCGCTGCCGCTGTTCCACGCCTTTGGCCTGACCGTCGGCCTGTTTACGCCGCTGATGACCGGCGCGCAGGTGTTTCTCTATCCCAGCCCGCTGCACTACCGCATCGTACCGGAGCTGGTCTATGACCGAAACTGCACCGTACTGTTTGGTACTTCGACCTTCCTTGGCAACTATGCCCGCTTTGCTGCCCCTTACGACTTTGCCCGCCTGCGCTATGTGGTGGCCGGAGCCGAGAAGCTGCAGGAAAACACCCGCCAGCTCTACATGGAAAAATATGGCATTCGCATCCTCGAAGGCTATGGGGTAACCGAATGTGCGCCAGTGGTGGCGATTAACGTGCCGATGGCGGCGAAAGCGCACACCGTGGGACGCATTCTGCCGGGGATGGATTCGCGACTGATGTCGGTGCCGGGCATTGAGCAGGGCGGACGGCTGCAGCTGCGCGGCCCGAACGTAATGAAAGGCTATCTGCGGGTTGAAAATCCCGGCGTACTGGAAGTGCCGGTCGCCGACGATGGTGAAGGCAATCAGGAAGCGGGCTGGTATGACACCGGCGATATCGTCAGCTTTGATGAGGCGGGCTTCTGTCAGATTCAGGGACGCGCCAAACGCTTCGCCAAGATCGCTGGCGAGATGGTGTCGCTGGAGATCGTCGAGCAGATCGCCCTGAAAGCGTCGCCGGACAAACAACATGCCGCCTCGCTGCGGCCGGATGGTCAGCGTGGCGAGGCGCTGGTGCTGTTTACCACCGACAGCGAACTGGCGCGTGATGGCCTGCAAAAAGCCGCCCGTGAGCTGGGTGCGCCGGAGCTGGCATTGCCGCGTGATATCCGGGTGATGAAGCAGTTGCCACAGCTCGGCAGCGGCAAACCGGATTACGTGACGCTGAAAAAACTGGCTGAAGAGGAGCAGGCATGAACATCGAACGGGATGCGCCGCTGATGTCGCGCGGCATGATCGCGGTGATCGTGGCCCAGTTCTTTTCGGCATTCGGCGATAACGCGCTGCTGTTTGCCACGCTGGCGGTGCTGAAAAGCCAGTACTATCCCGACTGGAGCCAGCCGGTGTTGCAGATGCTGTTTGTCGCGACCTACATTCTGCTGGCCCCGTTTGTCGGGCAGATGGCCGACAGCATGGCGAAAGGGCGGGTGATGATGATCGCCAACAGCCTGAAACTGCTGGGCGCGCTGGCGATCTGCTTCGGCTTCAACCCGTTCCTTGGCTATACCCTGGTAGGAGTCGGCGCTGCGGCCTACTCACCGGCGAAATATGGCATCCTCGGTGAAATCACCCACGGCGGAAAGCTGGTGAAAGCCAACGGGCTGATGGAAGGTTCAACCATCGCCGCCATTCTGCTTGGCTCGGTGGCGGGCGGTATGCTGGCTGACTGGCACCTGCTGGCCGCGCTGGGACTCTGCGCCGTCACCTACGGCATCGCGGTGGTGGCCAATCTGTTTATCCCGAAACTGCAGGCGGCGCGTCCGGGGCAAAGCTGGCAGATCGCCGCCATGCTGCGCAGCTTTTTCCGTGCGGCAGCGGTGCTATGGCGTGACGCCGAAACGCGCTTTTCACTGCTCGGCACCAGCCTGTTCTGGGGCGCGGGCGTCACGCTGCGTTTCCTGTTGGTGCTGTGGGTGCCGGTGGCGCTGGGCATCAATGACAACACCACGCCGACCACCCTGAATGCGATGGTGGCGATCGGTATCGTGCTGGGTGCGGCCGCGGCCGCAAAACTGGTGACGCTGGAGACGGTGCGCCGCTGTATGCCTGCCGGGGTGCTGATTGGCGTCATGGTAGTGGTCTTCTCGCTGCAGCATACCCTGCTGAATGCCTATCTGCTGCTGATGGTGATTGGCGCGCTGGGGGGCTTCTTTGTGGTGCCGCTGAATGCGCTATTGCAGGCACGCGGTAAAGAGAGCGTCGGCTCGGGAAATGCGATTGCGGTGCAGAATCTCGGGGAGAACAGCGCGATGCTGCTGATGCTGGGGCTCTATACGCTGGCGATTAAAGCCGGTGCGCCGGCGGTGGCGACCGGTATCGGTTTTGGCGTGCTGTTCGCGCTGGCCATCGCGCTGTTGTGGCTATGGCGACCGGCTAAGCGCTAATCCGCTGGCCGCCTCCTGCCGTCGCAGGCAGAGAGGCGGCTACGCCGCCGTTGTCAGTTAGCGACGAACGGCAATGGCCTCAATTTCAATCTTCACATCTTTTGGCAGACGCGCTACTTCGACACAGGACCGGGCCGGGAACGCCGCCTGATGCTCGGTGAAGAACGCTTCATAGGCCGCATTCACCGTAGCGAAATCATTCAGATCCTTGACGAAAACCGTGGTTTTCACGATATCTCCGACCTGCAGGCCAGCCGCTTCAACAATCGCTTTTACGTTATCCAGTGACTGACGCGCCTGGGCGGTCACATCATCGGCCACCAGGCCAGTGGCGGGATCGACCGGAATCTGGCCGGAGGTGATGATCATGCTGCCGAGATCGACACCCTGAACATAAGGGCCGATAGCGGCAGGGGCTTTTTCGGTACTGATTTCACGAGACATTATTGCTCCTTGAATAAGACAGTAGGGCGGTGAGCCCGCCGGTGCTGACCATTATAGGGTTGGCCGGAACGATTACCAGTGACCCAGCACCACATGGCGCGCGAACTCTTTTTCACAATATTTGCACTTCAGGTGGACATCATCGGCGCGCTGCTTGACCGCAAAACTGGAGAAGACCGGCTCGCTGCGGCTGATGCAGTTGCTGTTCGGGCAGGTCAGCACCCGCTCAACGTGCTCCGGCAGCGTCGGGGCGATCTTCGCCACCACTTCATAATCGTCGATGCGGTTGACCGTGGCATGCGGTGCATAGACCGCCAGCTGATTGACCTGATCGTCGGTCAGAAAGGTGTTTTCAATTTTGATCAGATCCTTACGCCCCATCTCACCTGACGGCAGATTCAGGCCAATGGTGATGCGCTGATCGGTTTCGGTCAGACGGAACAGGGAGAGCAGCTTAAAGCCGACCTGCGCCGGGATATGGTCGATGACCGTGCCGCGCTTGATCGCTTCGACCTGCAATTTGTTGTCATGTGTCATCTGAGGATCTCCTTACAGGGCGAGTTCGCTGTTTAATACTAACGCCAGCAGAGCCTGGCGGGCGTAGATGCCGTTCCCGGCCTGCTGGAAGTACCAGGCGTAAGGGGTTTTATCGACATCGGTAGTGATTTCGTCGATGCGCGGCAGCGGATGAAGCACTTTCATGTTGTCGCGTGCCGTCGCCAGGTCGGACGCACGCAGAATAAACTGCGCTTTGACGTTGGCATATTCCGACGGGTCGAGACGCTCTTTCTGTACCCGCGTCATGTAGAGAATGTCGAGCTGCGGCATCACCTCTTCAAAGCTGTCGTGCCGTGACCAGACAATGTTTTTCTCATCCAGCATATCGGTGATGTAAGCCGGCATCGCCAGCGCATCAGGGGCGATAAAGAAGAAGCGGTTGCCGTCAAACTTCGCCAGCGCCTGGGTCAGGGAATGGACGGTGCGGCCATATTTCAGGTCGCCGACCATCGCCACATTCAGCTGGTTCAGGCGACTCTGGGTCTCCTGAATGGTGAAGAGATCGAGCAGCGTCTGGGTCGGATGCTGGTTGGCACCGTCACCGGCGTTGAGAACCGGCACGCCGCCGGAGAACTCGGTCGCCAGCCGCGCCGCACCCTCCTGCGGATGACGCATCACAATCGCATCGACATAGGTGCTGATCACCGAAATGGTGTCGGCCAGAGTTTCGCCCTTTTTCCCCAGCGAGGTGTTGCTGCCGTCGGCAAAACCTACCGCCGATGCGCCGAGCCGATGAATCGCCGTTTCAAACGACAAGCGGGTGCGGGTCGAGGCTTCAAAGAAGCAGCTGGCGATCACGTTGTGCTTCAGCAGTTCCGGCTGCGGATGCGCTTTGAGCTGTGCAGCGGTATGCAGCACCAGTTCCAGCTCGTCACGGCTGAGGTCGTTGATCGAAATAATGTGCTTGCGATATAACGGGTTAGCCATAGCTTTCTCCTCTGCGCGGCCGGATTGCGGACAAAAAAAAGCCCCTGCTTAAGGGGCTTTTTTATGATCGGGTCGATGACCGAAAGAAACAGCGGCGCCGCCTGCGGTCAGGCGTGATTGAGCGTCAAATTGTCCGCTGCGCTGTAGCATATTTCCTCCGGCAAATTGTGGCGCATTATACCCATTCGCGGCCGGGCAGCAAGGAAAAATCGTGCCCGAGGAAATCGTTTGCGCCCGCTCCGGCACGGCCTGACTGGCACGCAGACAGACCGGCAATCTGACGCAGCGGGTCAGCGCTGACCGAGCGTCGCCACCATCACCGCTTTGATGGTGTGCATGCGGTTTTCCGCCTGATCAAACACGATGCTGTGCGGCGACTCAAACACCTCGTTGCTCACTTCCATGCCATTATGCAGATCGTACTGTTCCGCCATCTGCCGGCCCAGCGTGGTCTGATCGTCATGGAAAGCGGGCAGACAGTGCAGGAACTTCACCTCAGGATTGTGGGTCAGATCGAGCATCGCCTGGTTGACCTGATAATTTCGCAGCAGGGCGATGCGCTCTTCCCACACTGCTTTGGCTTCGCCCATCGATACCCAGACGTCGGTGTAGATGAAGTCAGCGCCGTTGACGCCGTCGGCAATATTATCGGTGAGGGTAATTTTACCGCCGGTCTGCTGCGCGACTTTGCGACACTGTTCTACCAGCGCGGCCTCTGGCCAGCAGCTTTGCGGTGCCACCAGCCGCAGATCCAGCCCGACCAGCGCCGCCGCTTCCAGCATGGTGTTGCCCATGTTGTTACGCGCATCGCCGACGTAGACCAGCGTCATCTGGCTGAGCTTTTTACCCGGCAGGTGCTCCTGCATTGTCAGCAGATCGGCCAGTAACTGGGTCGGATGAAACTCCGTGGTCAGGCCGTTCCACACCGGCACGCCAGCATGCTCAGCCAGGGTTTCCACCAGCGCCTGGCCGTAACCGCGATACTGAATGCCATCGTACATCCGGCCCAGCACCCGCGCGGTATCGCGCATCGACTCTTTATGGCCAATCTGGCTGCCGCTTGGGCCGAGATAAGTAACGTTAGCGCCCTGATCGTAAGCGGCAACTTCGAAAGAGCATCGGGTACGGGTCGAGTCTTTTTCGAAGATGAGCGCGATGTTTTTGCCTTTCAGGGAGGGGACTTCACTGCCACTTTTTTTAGCGTGTTTTAATTCAGCCGCAAGGCTAAGCAGGTAATCAATTTCGGCCGGGGTAAAATCCAGTAGCCTGAGGAAATGGCGCTGATACAGCTGACTCATACAACACTCCGGTAACCATATAAAGTGAATTAAAATTCAATCTAACCGGATGAATATGCATTTTCAAGCCCGATGAGAATAAACTTTTCGTTTTGTGTAGTGGCGCGACAGGCAGTGTGGGAAAATAATTGTTTATTGCCGAACTCAGAGAGGACATCGTCATGGCATATGAAGCATTATTGGAAGAGCAGCGTGAAGAGACGCGCCTGATCATTGAAGAGCTGCTGGAGGATGGCAGCGATCCCGATGCGCTTTATACCATCGAGCACCATCTCTCGTGCAACAACTTCGATTCACTGGAAAAGGCCGCGGTTGACGCCTTTAAGCTGGGTTATGAAGTGACCGAGCCGGAAGAGCTGGAACTGGAAGATGGTACCACCGTGATGTGCGTTGACATCATCAGCGAATCGGCGCTCAAGCCAGAGCTGATTGATGTGCAGGTTGAGCAACTGGTGAACCTGATCGGTAAATACAATGTCGACTACGACGGCTGGGGCACCTACTTCGAAGACCCGGACGCCGAAGATGAAGATGACGAAGACGCCATCGACGATGAAGATGATAACGGCATTCGCCACTAAGTCGCGCAGGGCGGGGAATTCTCCGCCTCTCTTCTTTTCCAGCCTCGTTTTAACACCATGAACTACGCACCGTTACTTGAACCGATTTATCAGTTTCTGCACTGCCGTACGCCCCAGGCCTGGATTGATGAGGCGCGTAAACCGGAAAATCTGACCCTGTTATTAACCGATCACCTGGTGTGCGAGCTGAAAGCCGCGCAGACCGCGGTGTGGTTGATCCGCAAATATGTGGCCGACAAACCCAGCGGTGAGGCGATTCTCAGCTGGCTGAAACCGTACGAAGATTTTATCTTCCGCGAAGATGGCGACAGAGACTTTATCAATGCGCATAAAAATCTCACCAAACGCATCATCGTCCGTAATGAACTGCCGTGGGCGGATGATCTGGTGGAAAAGATGGTGCTGCTGATTAAAGAAGAGCTGCATCACTTTTATCAGGTATGGGAAATTATGCAGTCGCGCGGGCTGGTCTATCAGAAGATCACGTCCAGCCGCTACGCGAAATCGCTGCTGCGTGAGGTCACCACCCATGAGCCAGAGACGCTGGTGGATAAGCTGATTTGCGGTGCCTATATTGAAGCGCGATCCTGTGAGCGGTTTGCCAGTCTGGCGCCGTGGCTGGATGCGGATCTGGAGAGCTTTTATATCTCACTGCTGCGATCGGAAGCGCGTCACTATCAGGACTATTTAACCCTGGCGGCCCGAATATCCGCGAAGGATATCGCGCCCAGGGTACAGGCGATCGGGGCAACCGAAGCGCGCTTAATCAGCGAACCGGACAGCGAACTACGTTTTCACAGCGGGTTACCGGCATTCTGATAAAAGTAAACGGCGCTGTTACGGCGGCCGTTTATTTTTTTAAATTGAACCGGTTTGATTTAGTTAATAATAATCATGTAAACGTTAATTATTAAGTTAATGCGGCTTAGTAACTTTCGATAAATATTATTTGCGTCATCCCTCACAGAATGTTTTTTCTCTGCTGTTTTTTCTCTGCGGAATAAGTATATTGCCCTTGCCGAATTAGGGTTGTTATTATTTTAAGCAAAACCTGATTTACACTTTCTCTTTGCCAGAGAGGGAGTGTGAATCAGGTTTTTTTTTGCGCCTGGTACAGACGGAAAACAGGTCAGACACCTTATTCCGGACTGCCAATTTTGCTAACACGCATTTAATGGAAGGAGTCTTAAAATGAGGGGAAGGACCTGTATTCTGTTATTTATTCCACTGTTTTTTCCGCCGTCTGTGGCGTGGGCCGATTATTCCGATGCGCCTGCGCTCTCTGACAATGCTTTCCTGCACGATTCGCAGCTCGATCTCAGGCTGCGCAATTACTGGAAATATCTCAAGGAAAACGCAACACACCCTACCACCGTTCATAACGCCTGGGGGCAGGCGGCAAGTCTGGATTATCGTTCCGGCTATCTGTGGGACTGGCTGGGTTTCGATGCAACCTATACCCGCGTGATCAGGCTGGGGGCCAGCGACAACTTTGCCTCGCGCGGTCTGCTTTACGACAGCGGCGGTAATCAGCAAAAAGCGGACGCACACGGCTTTAGCAAGTTTGGCCAGCGCTATCTGAAAGTGAAACTGGGCGACAGGCAGGCGGGATTCGAAGGGAAAGCGGGCTGGCAGGAGTTAAAAAACATTGGCGTGCTGACCAACACTAACCGCCTGTCGCGTAACAGTTACTCAGGCTATAGCGGCGCGCTGAACCTGCAGAATGTGCGGCTGGATTTGGCTTATGTGACCAAAACGATACGCCACGATTCGCCGGACAGCATTGCCCTGCAAACCCAGGATAAACGAACCATTGCGGCGATCTATACTGGCGCACTGAGCTATACCGGTGACCGTGGACGGCTTGCCTACGCATTTGGCGAAGCGCAGGATTACCAGCGGCGTCATGTTATCGAAGCGAGTTACTCGCTCTCGCCGCACTGGCGTCTCTCCTCGCAAATTTATGGCAGTCAGGGGCTGGAAAATTATAAAAATATGGCGGCCAGCAAAAGATCGTTCGACGATCGTGCCTGGCACTATGTCGGCGAAGCTGACTGGATTAACGATGGATGGACACAAAAACTGGCTGCCGCCTGGACCTCGGCGCCCAAACATAATGCGGTGGGATATTATGCGCGGCCGCTGACAAAAAATACCCGCGGGCGTTTTACCTCACTCACCTCTGCCGGGAAAGATTATACCCGTGATAAAGAACTGGCCCTGGTGGCGCAGACGGAGTTTGAAATTTCAAAAGGCATTTTTAGTGGGTTTCAGATTAACTATGGGCAGTTTAAATACCGTAATGCGCATATACGTTCGGGAGAAATTGCGCTGATTAATCGCTTTATCGAACCTCATCCAGCCCTGAAAAATCTCTCCATCTCTACGCTGTTCGGTTATGGCTGGTCATATAAGAATAATAAAGAAACGCCGCTATTTAATGCGCAAGGAAACGCTATGCGTTCTCCCTGTCTTTCGGCCGAAATCGCGATTGAGTATAAATTAAACCTGTTCAAATAAGGAAAATAGCATGAAGAAAATAGTTAAAGCGTTGCTGATTTTTGTGGCAATTGGGGCCGGTGCAGGCGAAGCCTTCGCTGCCGATGTGACAATCTTTGTTACGCGGCATGGCAAAACGATGTTTAACACGGTTCAGCGCGTGCAGGGATGGGCAGATACGCCGCTAACGCCAGCGGGCGTGGAGGTAGCGGAAAAGCTGGGACGTGGCCTGCAGACGGTGCCGTTTATCGCCGTCTGGTCCAGCGATGCAGGCAGGGCGAGACAAACCGCGCAGCTTGTGATGCACGGATGGAAAGCGCCGCTGCCGTTAAACGAGCTGAAAGGGTTGCGGGAAGTGGGCTTTGGACTGTATGAGGGCGATCTGGATAAGAACATGTGGGATGCCGTCGCCCGTCAGGCTGGTTATGCTTCTGAAGCGGCAATAATGAAGGCGTTTGCCGCAGGCAAGGTTCATATCGACCAGATGATCGACACGATCCGGCAGGTGGAAGCAGCCGGCACGTCGTCACTGGCAGGCATTAAATCAGCAGGGATGGCCGAAAGCTATCAGCAGGTGGCGAAGCGTATGGTGGATAGCCTGACCCGGATAGCGCAGCAGGCACAACAGCAGGGCGGCGGTAACGTTCTGGTGGTGACGCACGGCATGGCGATTGCGACGCTGCTGATGGCGCTGGGTGATACCACGTTAAACCAGCCGCTGCAAAATGCGAGCGTGACCCGGCTGCGCTATACCGACAGCGGGGAGTTCGTGATTGAATCCATCAACGACATGAGTTACGTCGGGCGCGGCTCATAACGTTCGCAACATGCGCACTTCACAGTCTGTATGGCCTGTGCAGCCTAATGCGCTGTCGATCAGCTCAAAGCCCAGCGACTCATAGAGCCTGATAGCGCGCGTCAGGCTACTGGTGGTTTCCAGATAGCAGCGGCGGAAGCCGCGCTGGCGCGCATGTTCCATCGCTCTTAGCGCCAGTTCGCGCGCCACGCCGAAGCCGCGCACTTCTGGCAGGAAATACATCTTCTGCAGCTCGCAGATATCGGGCGCGCTGCAGGCGAGCGGGGCGACGCCGCCGCCACCGACCACTTTACCCTGATGCTCCACAATCCAGTAGGCGCTGTGCTCGGCGCTGTACAACTCGAACAGGTGGTCGAGCTGCGGGTCGGATACGGTGTATCCCTTATCAGCCGTCAGGCCAAACTCCGCTGAAACGTCGCGGATGACCTGGGCGATATGCGGATTGTCGGCGGCAGTAATCGGCCGCACCTGCAGATCAAGGCGCGTGGTGGTGGGTGTCGTCATCATCTCTTCCGGATTTGTACGAGGTCAATAAAAAAGCCGGGCGAGCCCGGCTTTATGAATAAGCTGTCAGCTACGACGCTTACAATGCCGCAATCACTGCCTGCTGTTCAATCAGTTTTGCTTTTGATTGTTGCAGTTCGGCGACGCGTTCACGCTCTTTCACCACCACCGCTTCCGGCGCGCGGGAAACAAAGCCTTCGTTGGCCAGCTTGACCTGAATCTTGTCGATTTCGACCTCCAGTTTAACCAGCTCTTTCGCCAGTCGCTCCAGTTCGGCAGTTTTATCCACCAGGTCAGCCATCGGGATCAGTAGCTCAGCGCCTTCAACGATTTTGGTCACCGAGACCGGGCCTTTCTCGCCAGCCGGCAGAATGGTCAGGCTTTCCAGACGCGCCAGGCGCGACAGGAAGTTACGGTTTGCTTCTACCCGACGCAGTGCCGCTGGTGAGCAGTCACGCAGCAACACATCCAGCGGTTTGCTCAGCGCGATGTTCATTTCGGCACGAATATTACGCACCGCCACGATCGCCTGTTTCATCCACTCAATATCCGCTTTCGCTTCGGCATCCTCTTTCGCCGCATCAAACTGCGGGAAAGGTTGCAGCATGATGGTGTCGTCGCTGATGTTTTTCAGTCCCTTCACGCGCTGCCAGATGGTTTCAGTGATAAACGGAATAATCGGGTGCGCCAGACGCAGCAAGCCTTCCAGCACGTTTACCAGCGTATGGCGGGTGCCACGCAGTTCCGCTTCGTTACCGCTGTTCATCACCGGCTTGGTCAGCTCCAGGTACCAGTCACAGAACTGGTTCCAGGTGAAGTCATACAGCAGGTTAGCAGCGATATCGAAACGGTAGCTGTCGAGCGCGTCACGGTAGGCTTTCACCGTGCTGTTGAACTCGGTCAGGATCCAGCGATCTGCCAGCGACAGCGTCATTTCGCCACCGTTCTGGCCGCAATCCTGATCTTCGGTGTTCATCAGCACAAAGCGGCTGGCGTTCCACAGCTTGTTACAGAAGTTGCGATAACCTTCCAGGCGCTTCATGTCCCAGTTGATGTCGCGACCGGTTGAGGCGAGGGCGGCGAGGGTGAAACGCAGCGCATCGGTGCCTGACGGCTCAATGCCGTTCGGGAACTGCTTCTCGGTGCGTTTGCGGATCTTCTCGGCCAGCTGCGGCTGCATCATATTGCCGGTGCGTTTTTCCAGTAGCGCTTCCAGCGAAATGCCGTCAACCATATCCAGCGGGTCAATCACGTTGCCCTTGGATTTTGACATCTTCTGGCCTTCTTCATCACGAATCAGACCGGTCATGTAGACGGTTTTAAACGGCACCTGCGGTTTGCCATCTTCATCTTTGATGAAGTGCATGGTCAGCATGATCATGCGGGCAATCCAGAAGAAGATGATGTCGAAGCCGCTCACCAGCACGCTGGTCGGGTGGAAGGTGCGCAGTGCTTCGGTATTTTCCGGCCAGCCAAGAGTGGAGAACGTCCACAGGCCAGAGGAGAACCAGGTATCCAGCACGTCGTCATCCTGACGCAGCGCCACATCGGCGGCCAGGTTGTTTTCAGCGCGGACTTCATCTTCGGTGCGGCCAACATAGACGTGACCGTCGTTGTCGTACCAGGCCGGGATGCGGTGACCCCACCACAGCTGACGAGAGATACACCAGTCCTGAATATCACGCATCCAGGAGAAGTACATGTTTTCGTACTGCTTCGGCACAAACTGAATGTCACCGTTTTCAACCGCTTCGACCGCCACTTTCGCCAGCGGGGCGGTGCGCACGTACCACTGGTCAGTCAGCATCGGTTCAATCACCACGCCACCCCGATCGCCATAAGGTACGGTCAGGTCGTGCGGTTTGATCTCTTCGAGCAGGCCAAGCTGATCGACGGCAGCGACGATCGCTTTACGTGCCGCAAAACGTTCCATCTTCTGGAACGCGGCCGGGATCTCATCTGAGCAGGCATCGCTGACTTCGCCGTTGGTGTCATACACCTGGGCGCGCTCGCGGATATCGCCGTCAAAGGTCAGGATGTTGATCATCGGCAGCTTGTGACGACGACCGACTTCGTAGTCGTTAAAGTCATGTGCCGGGGTGATCTTGACGCAGCCGGTGCCTTTTTCCATGTCAGCATGTTCATCGCCAACAATCGGGATCAGACGGCCAACCAGCGGCAGCATGACAAATTTGCCAATCAGATCTTTGTAGCGCGGATCTTCCGGATTGACCGCCACGCCGGTATCGCCCAGCAGGGTTTCCGGACGAGTGGTGGCGACCACCAGATAATCTTTACCGTCAGCCGTTTTGGCACCGTCGGCCAGCGGATAGCGGATGTGCCACATAGAGCCTTTGCTCTCGCGGTTTTCCACTTCCAGGTCAGAGATGGCAGTGCGCAGCTTCGGATCCCAGTTCACCAGGCGTTTGCCACGGTAAATCAGGTTTTCTTTGTACAGGCGGACGAACACCTCTTTCACCGCGTTGGACAGACCTTCGTCCATGGTGAAACGCTCGCGCTCCCAGTCTACAGAGTTGCCGAGACGGCGCATCTGACGGGTGATGGTGCCGCCGGATTCCGCTTTCCACTGCCAGATTTTGTCAATGAACGCATCACGGCCATAATCCTGGCGCGTTTTGCCCTCTTCAGCCGCAATCTTGCGCTCAACCACCATCTGCGTGGCGATGCCCGCGTGGTCGGTACCGGCCTGCCACAGGGTATTTTTCCCCTGCATGCGCTGGTAGCGAATCATGGTATCCATGATGGTTTGCTGGAAGGCGTGACCCATGTGCAAGCTACCGGTGACGTTCGGCGGCGGGATCATGATGCAAAAGCTTTCCTGGCTGGTATCGCCATTCGGTTTGAAGTAGCCCTGCTTTTCCCAATGCTCGTAAAGCGGCTGCTCGATATCTTGCGGGTTATATGTCTTTTCCATTTCTGCTATGTCGTTTGCGGCTGTGGCGGCGTTGCCGTATTCAATTGGAAACCAACGCTGCGGTACGCTTTATAGCGGTCGCGCGCCAGCTGTTTGAGAGATTCTTCGTAAGGAACGAAGTCTATCACTTCATGGAAAGCAGTAGCAAAATCTGCGAACTGTGGCAGCAGGCTAATTAACAGGTCGCGGGGCGAACTGCCGCGACGCTGCGGCCAGGCCAGTTCAACCGGCGCGCCGTAGCGCGGGCCTTCACCGGCGAGGTTATGCGGCACGAAGGCATTCGCCGGACGTTGCCACAGCGCTTCGTCGAGACGAATCGCCTGCTGCTCATCTTCACAGGCGATCAACACCCGCTTTCCGGCCCGCCAGCGTGTTTCCGCCAGATTGCACACCAGCGCTTCGATGGCGCTCAGGCCGTCGCTCGGTGCATCGGTTTCCAGCACGTAGAAGGTTGCGTTTTTCATCAGCTTGCTCGTCAGAAGATCAAGGGCGGAATCTCATCCGCCCTTGTAGTCAGCATTGCGGCGATCAGTCGTCGCCGTTCAATCCTGCCCGATTCAACAGAAACTGCGACAGCATCGGCACCGGACGGCCGGTGGCGCCTTTGGCTTTGCCTGAACGCCAGGCCGTGCCCGCGATGTCGAGGTGCGCCCAGTTATATTTGCGGGCAAAGCGCGCCAGGAAGCAGGCGGCGGTAATCGCTCCGCCAGGCCGGCCGCCAATGTTAGCCATGTCGGCAAAGTTGGACTCCAGCTGCTCCTGATACTCGTCCGCCATCGGCAGACGCCAGGCGCGGTCGCCCGATTGCTCAGAGGCGCTGATCAGCTCATGCGCCAGCGGATTGTGGTTCGACAGCAGACCGCTGACGTGGTGACCCAGCGCAATCACGCAGGCACCGGTCAGGGTCGCGACGTCAATCACCACTTCCGGATCGAAACGTTCAACGTAGGTCAGCGCATCGCACAGCACCAGACGGCCTTCGGCATCGGTATTCAGCACTTCCACCGTCTGGCCAGACATGGTGGTCAGCACGTCGCCCGGACGCATCGCCCGACCATCCGGCATGTTTTCACAGCCGGCCAGCACGCCGACCACGTTGAGCGGCAGGTTAAGCTCGGCGACCATACGCATCACGCCATACACCGAGGCCGCGCCGCACATATCATATTTCATTTCGTCCATGCTGTCGGACGGCTTAATCGAGATGCCGCCGGAGTCGAAGGTCAGGCCTTTACCGACCAGCACAATCGGCCGCGCGTCGGCATCCGGGTTGCCTTTGTACTCAATCACCGACATCAGCGATTCGTTTTGCGAACCGGCACCTACCGCCAGATAGGCATTCATGCCCAGCTCTTTCATCTGCTGTTCGCCGATGACGCGGGTCGTGACATTTTTGCTGAAGGCATCCGCCAGCTGACGCGCCTGCGAGGCAAGATAGGCGGCGTTACAGATGTTTGGCGGCATATTGCCGAGATCTTTCGCCGCTTTCATGCCAGCAGCAACCGCCAGGCCATGCTGAATGGCACGCTCGCCGCTGGTCAGTTCACGGCGGGTCGGCACGTTAAACACCAGCTTACGCAGCGGACGGCGCGGCTCGGCCTTGTTGCTCTTCAGCTGATCGAAGTTATACAGCGCCTCTTTTGAGGTTTCGACCGCCTGACGCACTTTCCAGTAGGTGTTACGGCCTTTGACGTGCAGTTCAGTCAGGAAGCAGACCGCTTCCATTGAGCCGGTATCGTTCAGCGTATTGATGGTTTTCTGAATCACCTGCTTGTACTGACGCTCGTCCAGCTCGCGCTCTTTGCCGCAGCCAATCAGCAGAATACGCTCAGACAGGATGTTTGGCACATGATGCAGCAGCAGTGTCTGGCCCACTTTTCCTTCCAGCTCGCCACGGCGCAGCAGGGCGCTGATATAGCCGTCGCTGATTTTATCCAGCTGTTCGGCAATCGGTGACAGACGACGCGGTTCGAAAACGCCAACGACAATGCAGGCACTGCGCTGTTTTTCCGGGCTTCCGCTTTTTACACTGAACTCCATGCACTCTCCTGAATCTTAAAGACAACGGCCGCTGCTGCCGCTAGAATGTAGCGCGCTCATGACCCATTTATTCATCACGGCAGCATGACATTCTGCCGCTGGAGGTCATAATGAATCAGGGTGACAAGATGTTGTTTTTCCACCACCCAAGCGCGTTTGTCATACAATTTTAGCTACGATGACGGCCATTGATGAAGAAAAATGGCAAATAAGCGTTGAAACTAGCGATTTTCCTGCAAAAAGACAAGTTTTCACAGGCGTACTAAGCGTGATCATCATTAGATATCTGGTTCGGGAAACGCTCAAAAGCCAGCTGGCTATCCTCTTCATCCTGCTATTGATCTTCTTTTGCCAGAAGTTAGTCAGGATTTTAGGAGCCGCGGTGGATGGCGAAGTGCCGACAAACCTCGTTCTGACACTGTTAGGACTCGGCGTGCCTGAAATGGCACAACTTATACTGCCCTTAAGTCTGTTTCTGGCGATCCTGATGACGCTGGGACGACTCTATACGGAAAGTGAAATTACCGTCATGCACGCCTGCGGCCTGAGTAAAGCGGTGCTGGTCAAGGCGGCGATGGTCCTGATGCTGTTTACGTCGCTGGTGGCGGCGGTGAACGTCATCTGGCTCGGTCCCTGGTCATCCCGTTATCAGGATGAAGTGACCCAGAACGCCAAAGCCAACCCTGGCACGGCGGCGCTGGCGGCCGGGCAGTTCCAGACCTCCAGCGATGGCAGCGCCGTGCTGTTCATTGAGGATGTCAAAGGCAACCAGTTCGGCAACGTGTTCCTGGCGCAGTTACGGCCAAAAGGCAACGCGCGGCCTTCGGTGGTGCTGGCTGACAGCGGTCATATGGAACAGCATAAAGACGGTTCGCAGGTGGTGACGCTGGATAAAGGTACCCGCTTTGAGGGCACCGCGCTGCTGCGCGACTTCCGCATCACTGACTTCACCAATTATCAGGCGCTGGTGGGCTACAAAGAGGCCACGCTGGACCCTAACGATGCGGAACAGTCGAGCTTTACCGGCCTGTTCGGCAACGACTCGCCGACTTTCCGCGCCGAGCTGCACTGGCGTATGACGCTGGTGTTTTCGGTGCTGGTGATGGCGCTGATGGTGGTGCCGCTCAGCGTGGTCAATCCACGTCAGGGCCGGGTGTTGTCGATGCTGCCCGCGATGCTGCTCTATCTGATCTTCTTCCTGCTGCAAAGCTCGCTGAAGTCGAGCGGGGCGAAAGGGCGGCTCGATCCGGCGGTCTGGATGTGGGTAGTGAATATCGGCTATCTGCTGCTGGCGGTGCTGCTTAACCTGTGGGATACGGTGCCGATGCGTCGGGTCCGTGCCCGCTTCATACGCGGAGGATCGGTCTGATGTTTCGCGTACTTGACCGCTATATCGGCAAAACCATCTTCAATACCATCATGCTGACGCTGTTCATGCTGGTGTCGCTCTCCGGCATCATCAAGTTCGTCGATCAGCTGCGTAAAACCGGTCAGGGCAGCTACAGCGCGCTCTCGGCCGGTTATTACACCCTGCTCAGCGTGCCGAAAGATATTGAGATTTTCTTCCCGATGGCGGCGCTGCTGGGCGCACTGCTGGGGCTGGGGACGCTGGCACAGCGCAGTGAGCTGGTGGTGATGCAGGCCGCCGGTTTCACCCGCATGCAGGTGGCGTTGTCGGTGATGAAAACCGCGATTCCGCTGGTGCTGCTGACCATGGCGATTGGCGAATTTGTTGCGCCATCGGGCGAGCAGTTGGCGCGTAACTATCGGGCGCAGCAGTTGTATGGCGGGGCGCTGGTGTCGACGCAAAACGGCCTGTGGGCGAAAGATGGCAACAACTTCATCTACATTGAGCGCATCAAAGGCGACAATGAGATTGATGGCGTCAGCATCTACAGCTTTAACGATCAGCGTCGGCTGCAGAGCGTGCGCTATGCCGCGACCGCGACCTGGGATGCGGCGAAAAAGCACTGGGCGCTGTCACAGGTGGATGAGTCGAACCTGACCGATCCGAAGCAAATCACCGGTTCGCAGAGCCTGGGCGGCGAGTGGAAAACCAACCTGACGCCGGACAAGCTGGGCGTGGTGGCGCTCGACCCGGATGCGCTTTCGATTCGCGGCTTGTATAACTACAGCAAGTATCTGAAGCAGAGCGGCCAGGAGTCCGGGCGTTATCTGCTGAATATGTGGAGCAAAATCTTCCAGCCGCTGTCGGTGGCGGTGATGATGCTGATGGCGCTGTCGTTTATCTTTGGTCCGCTGCGCAGTGTGTCGATGGGCGTGCGGGTGGTAACCGGCATCAGCTTTGGCTTTCTGTTCTATGTGCTCGACCAGATCTTTGGCCCGCTGAGCCTGGTTTACGGTCTGCCGCCGATCATGGGGGCAATTCTGCCGAGCTTCGCCTTCTTCGCCATCAGCTTGTTTATGCTGATCAAGCGGCGCTAAGCGAGCACCGCAACTGAAAAAGGCCGCGTTTGCGGCCTTTTTTGTTTTTTAAGCTGCAGACGAATGCTGCCATCGCTTTAGATTCAGCGGTCTGGCAGTAGTGGTTTCAGCGGCTGTGATTGCCTGTACGCTACGGCGCTGATCTGTTTAACCTGCAGGCTCAGGCTCAGGGAACATACGCCTTTCGCAAAGACACAAAAACACCATCCGTGGCGGGCTCAGCGCAGGCCATCCGTGGCCCGCGATGCTTTGTTGCAGGCGAATGCTGCCATCGCTTTAGGTTTGTCAGCGGTCTGGATGTTACGGTTTCAGCGGCTGTGATTGCCTGTACGCTACGGCGCTGATCTGTTTTACCTGCAGGCTCAGGCTCAGGCTCAGGGAACATACGCCTTTCGCAAAGACACAAAAACGCCATCCGTGGCGGGCTCAGCGCAGGCCATCCGTGGCCCGCGATGCTTTGCTGCAGGCGAATGCTGCCATCGCTTTAGGTTTGTCAGCGGTCTGGCAGTAGCAGCGACTTTATGCCGCGCTGACCGTCTGTTCAGGGCTTATGGCCGGGGAGTTTCTTTCAGTGTCGTGATGAGTTGCTCTCTGTTGAGTGCGACACAGTAGGCGGGGGTGGCACGCTCGAAACGCCAGCCTTCCGCTAAGGCTCCTGCATCCACCGCATCAAATCCAAAGGCTTCATACAGCGCCATGGCGATGGCTTTGCCTTCGCGGTCATCGCCTGCCAGCGGTATCGCCCGACGATGAGCATCGCCTGCGGGCACGCCCTGGGTTTCAAGATCGGTCATACGGATGGCATTGAAGGCCTTGGTGATCCGGCTGTTGGGTAACAGGCGAGCCAGCCGCTCGCTGCTGCTGATGCGGCCAGTGAGCAGTTCTTCAATTTCGCCATCGCGTTCGGGATAGTAATTGACCGCATCCAGCACGGTTTTACCCTGCAGTTCCGCTGCCGGAAGCTGCTCAAGCGCGGTGAGCGGCACGGCAATCACCACCACCTGGCCAAAGCGGGCAGCCTCGGCGGCGGTGCCGGTTTCGCAGCCAATCATCGGTTTCAGACTGAACAGCGTACGGGGATCGCGGGAATTGCTCAGCATCACCTGATGTCCCGCCTGAATCGCCAGTTTCGCTATCGCCCGGCCAACAAAGCCTGCGCCAATAATGCCTATTTTCATGGGGTGTTCCTCAATGTTGATCACACCTTGACCTTAATTAAAAACAATGGGTGAATAAATCGACAAACAGACGCAATATAAACAACCAACAGGAGGGAATCATGGATCGGCTTACCAGCATGAACGTGTTTGTCAAAGTCGCCGAGTCAGGCTCCTTCGCCGCCGCGGCCGGACAGTTGCAACTCTCACCGCAGATGGTGGCAAAGCACATCGCCACGCTTGAAAAGCATCTCGGCACGCTGCTGCTGCATCGCACCACCCGGCGACAAAGCCTGACGGATGTAGGGCGCAACTATTACGAACGCTGCAAAATTGTGGTGGCGGAAGCGCAGGAAGCCGATGCGATTGCGCTGGATATGCAGCGCCGACCGTCCGGGACGCTGAAGGTCAGCGCGCCGGTCACCTTTGGTTCTTTTAACCTCGCTCCGTTTGTCACCCGCTACCTGGGCCAGTTTCCCGAGATGGAAGTCGATCTTGAATTAAGCGATCGGCTGGTTGATCCGTTTGAAGAGGGCTATGAGGTGGTGATCCGGATTGGGGAATTAGCCGACAGTTCAATCATCGCCCATCCGTTGCAGCCTTATCAGCTGATTGCCTGCGCATCGCCGGCCTATCTGGCGCGGCACGGGGTGCCCGCCACACCGGCTGAACTGGTGAAACATGCCTGTCTGGTGTATGGCATCTGGTCGCCGTCGAAACCCTGCCGCTGGGTGTTTACCCGGGCGGGTAAAACCGAAGAGGTGCATCCGCAGGGACGTATGCGATCGAATGACTGGAAAGCGCTGCTGCATGCGGCGCTGGAAGGCTATGGCATTACTCTCGGGCCAGCCACCATTCTGGCTGAGGAGATCAGGCTGGGGCGGCTGGTGCAGGTGCTGCCCGATTATGCCGGGCCAGCGCGACCGATGAATCTGCTGATCCCGGCTGGCCGTCGGCAGACGGTGAAAATCCGCAGCTTTGTGAACGCCATCCTCGCTGAGTTTGGCCGCTACCCGCCGACGGCCGGCTCGCCCGGTGACTTAGCGCGACAGCAGCGGAATCAGCTGCGGCAGCTGTGACAGCAGATAGAGAATCAGACCAATGGTGCCGCCAACCAGCGTGCCGTTGATGCGAATAAACTGCAGGTCTTTACCGATATTCAATTCGATCTGCTGCGACATATCGCGTGCATCCCAGCTCTTCACGGTATCGCTGATATGGCGCGTCAGGAAGCCAGCAAATTCCGGTGCCACGCTGCGCGCTGCCTGTTCGAGGTGCTGATTCATTGAGTCGCGCAGCGCCGGATCGGCGGCCAGGGTTTCGCCCAGCCACAGCGCCGCACCGCGCACTTTCTCCTGCACCCGCGAATCGTCGCTGCTGAGGTCGGCTTTCAGCCAGTTACGCATATCGTTCCACAGCTCGCCGATGTAGCGATTGAGCGTGGCATCCTCTTTCAGCCAGCTCTTGATCACCTCGGCGCGCTCCGCCATCTCCGGGTCGGTTTGCAGTTTGACGATCAGCCGATCCACCGCCCGGTTAAAGCCGAGACGCAGCTCGTGGCCCTGATCCAGCGCCACATCATCCAGCAGCGAATCGACCGCGTTCGCCACCAGTTCAGCACTGTGCTCGCCCAGCCACTCGGTCGGCAGCATTTTGGCTTTGATCGGATGTTCACGCTTCAGCCAGCGCACCAGTTGCTGCGCAATGAACTCGCGGGTTGAGGGCTTATGCAGCAGCGCCAGCAACTGTTCGATCGCCGCGTCCAGCAGCGCCTGATGCCGATTGTTTTTGGTCAGGCTCTCCAGGATCAGCGCGCTGGTCTGCGTCAGATCGACCTTATCGATGGCGCGATGCACTGCGCGGCGCATGAAGTTCTGAATACGCGTGTCATCGGTCAGATCGAGGAAGCCGCGCATCACCTGCAGCAGATGTCGGCCGATTCGGTCAGCATTGCCGGGCGCATTCAGCCATTGCGCCAGCAGGTGCGACGGATCGTGACGGCGTATCAGGCTGAGCAGCGAATCGGTATCGAGAAACTTCTCCTGCACGAAGCGGCCGAGATTCTCACCGATACGGTCTTTGTTACGCGGGATAATCGCGGTATGACGCGAGATAAAGGGCACCGGCACCCGGCGAAACAGCGCCACTACCGCGAACCAGTCAGCCAGCGCACCGACCATTGCCGCTTCCGCTATCGCTTTCACGCCGCTGACCCAAAAGCCGGGCGGCAGAAACAGGGTGATGATGAAGGTCGCGGCAGCCAGTAACAGCAGCAGCAGCGCCAGACGTTTAGTCCGTTTCAGTTCGTGTTGTTTATCCATATCCTGATCTTAGCAGAGAGCGTTATCAGCGGCGACGGCCACCCAGCAGGCTGCCGAGCACGCCGCGGATGATCTGTTGAGTAATCTGTCGGGTCGCGCTTTTCGCCATGGTCTGCACCACGCCATCGTGCTTGCCGCCGCGTGGTCCGGTGCGGCCAAACAGAATCTCTTTCAGCCCACCGAGAATTCCCTCGTCGACCGCCACGCTGTTGCCTTTGGCAGGCGGCGCGTTGCTCTGTTCGCTGCTGGCCTGAAAGCCCTGTTGCAGCCGTTCAAACGCCGATTCACGATCGACGCTGCTGTCATATTTGCCGTACAGCGGTGAGTGGTTAATCAGGCCGTTGCGTTCATCTGCGGTCACCGGTCCCATGCGCGAGCCAGGCGCAATCACCATCGCCCGCTCTACCACGGACGGGCTGCCTTTGGCATCGAGAAAGGAGATCAGCGCTTCGCCAGTGCCCAGCGCCTGAATCGCTTCCACGCTGCTGAACGCCGGATTGGCGCGCAGGGTGTCGGCCGCCGTTTTGACCGCTTTCTGATCTTTCGGCGTGAAGGCGCGCAGGGCGTGCTGCACCCGGTTACCGAGCTGTCCCAGCACCCGATCCGGAATATCCGCCGGGTTCTGGGTGACAAACCAGACGCCAACGCCTTTGGAGCGAATCAGCCGCATCACCTGTTCAATTTTTTCCAGCAGCACCGGCGGCGCGTCGTTAAACAGCAGATGTGCCTCATCGAAGAAAAACACCAGCTTCGGCTGATCGAGATCACCGGCTTCCGGCAGATGTTCATACAGCTCAGACAGCAGCCACAGCAGGCTGGTGGCGTAGAGCTTCGGCATCTGGTAGAGCTTCTCCGCCGAAAGAATATTGATGAAGCCTTTACCCTGTTCGTCGACCCGCATCCAGTCGGCGATATCCAGCATCGGTTCACCGAAGAAGTGCTCCGCGCCCTGTTGCTCCAGCGCCAGCAGTCCGCGCTGAATCGCCCCAACCGAGGCGCTGTTAATGTTGCCGTATTGGGTCTGGAAGCTTTTGGCGTTATCACCGATGTACTGCGTCATGGCGCGCAGATCTTTGAAATCCAGCAGCAGTAAGCCCTGATCGTCGGCGATGCGGAAAATGATCTGCAGCACGCCGCTCTGCACTTCATTAAGGTTCAGCAGGCGCGCCAGCAGCAGCGGGCCGAGATCGGAGATGGTCGCCCGCACCGGGTGGCCTTTTTCACCGAAGATATCCCACAGCATCACCGGATTGGCCTGCGGCTGCCAGTCGGTAACGCCAATTTTCGCCAGCCGCTGCTGCAACTTTTCGCCCGACTCGCCTGCCATCGCGACGCCGGTCAAATCGCCTTTCACATCGGCCATAAATACCGGCACGCCAATCGACGAGAACGATTCTGCCAGCTTTTGCAGGGTGACGGTTTTACCGGTACCGGTCGCGCCGGTAATCAGACCGTGGCGATTGGCCATTTGCGGTAACAGATCGAGCTGAACGTCGGGCGTCCGGGCAATCAACAGGGGCGAAGTCATGATTTTCCACTCTCAGGCAACGGGTTATGCCTGAAGAATAGCAAGCGGGGCGGGGGAAAGCGGAGAAGATTTCACCGAAAAGCAGCCCGTTGCTCCGCAGAGCAACGGAGCCGGTTACTTCTGCACTTCTTCGAAATTGAGCAGGCTGACACCGATGCCCTGCTGCACGTTGCGGATGTTGCTGCGCACCGCCACCTGAGTGGCGCCCTGCAACATCACCACAAACGGCGACTGCTGCTGCAGCTGGGTTTGCAACTGTTGGTAGCGGCTGCGGCGTTTGACCGCATCGCTCTCACCGGCTGCCGCGCGGGTGGCCGCGCTCAGTTCAGGAATGGTCCAGCCGACGCGCCACGCCAGCGTTTTGCCGCCGCCCGGCACGTTATAGGCAAAGGTGCTGGCGTTGGTATTAGGATCGACGTAGTCCGCGCCCCAGTAAGAGAAGATCGCCTGGAAGTCACGGCTGCGCATTTTGCTCCACAGCTCCGATTCCGCCACCGGCTGGATATCCAGATTCACCTCCGCCTTCGCGAAGCTGGCCTGCAACGCCTGCGCCACGTCGATATACGGCGGTTGATTGACCACCGTCAGGGCAATGTGGGTGCCAGGCTTGATGCCGGCCTGTTGCAGAATCGACCGGGCTTTGTTCAGATCGTAATGGAACGGCGTGCGGGTAATCGCGCCATCAAAGCCCTCCGGCAGGAAGCTCTGATGAATGCGGTATTGCCCCTTTAACAGCTGATTCGCCAGACTGTCATAATCGACCAGCCAGCGTGCTGCCTGCCATAACGCCGGATTGGCCAGCGCCGGTTGCTGTGGGCTTTGGGTATTAAAGCCGAGGTAGTAAATCAGGCTGGAGGGGAAGGCATCGACCCGGACATCCTTCACGCCTTTTACGGCAGCGATCTGATCCGGCCCGAGCTGGTAGGCGACATCCACATCCCCCTGCTGGATCAGCAGGCGGCGGGTTCCCGATTCGGCGACGCCTTTCAGCAGCACCCGCTTCAGATGCGGCTGTTGCGTACTGTACTGATTGGCTTCCAGCACCAGCGCCTGCAGCGGCACAAACTGTTTGATGGCATAGGCGGCACTGCCGGCGGAATGCGTTTTCAGCCAGCCATTGCCGTAGTCGTTGTTGGCGGCATGCTGTTGCGCCAGTTTGCTGTCGACCAGCGACGCCACCGGCGCGGTGAGCAGCCGCAGCGCCAGATCGCTGCCGATTTGTGCCGGCCAGCGCAGCTCAAGCTGGTGGTCGTTAATCACCGTAAACTGCTGGTCGATATTGTCCGGCGTCCAGCCAAACTCGCCCAGAATAAACGAGGGCGCTTTATTCAGCTTCACCGCGCGGGTTAACGAAAACACCACATCCTGGGCGGTCAGCGGATTGCCGCTGGCGAAATGGGCTTGCGGATTGAGATCGAATACCAGGCTATGCGGGGTATTGCCCGGCTGCCAGCGACTGGCCGCCAGCGGAGATAACTGCTGCGGATCCTGATGATTCGGTTCCAGCAGTGTTTGATAAATGTTACGCAGGCTGCTGGTGCTGATGGTTTCAAAACTTTCGGCCGGGTCAAAGCTGATAATGCCATCGAGCGGCACCGCAATCACCAGCGTATCGGCGGGCGTGGCGGCGTGCACCGGGTGAACCAGCGCCACTGCGGTCAGCAGTGACAGGAGCGTTTTGCGCATAAAAGGATATCCTGAGTCGTTGATTCACCTACTCTATCTGGCGCGGTAAAAACTCAAAATGCCGGTTTGTTCTGAGCTTTGCACAATTATTGCCACGCCAGCTCGGGCATATGTCCAAATAACGATAATGACCCGCCGTGATTATTCTGGCGTAATTTTGTCCATTATTTAAATCATCCGGCTTACGCGCTGCCGATCACAATTTGCGCATGCGCTGATTGTCTGGCAATGAAAGTAAATATAATGTTGCCAATGAGAATAATTCTCTTGTATGGAAGTATGATATTTTTTTATCGGTTATTTGGCGTGATGATGACCAGCCGAAAATAATAGCCGGTCGTTGCGCGGTAAAAACCCGCGATTACCCGACGATTGTGTGGTTTTAGTATAAATTTCCTCGATCTAAAACTTTTACCTGTCTGTAACCTCAACGCAACACCATGATAAATTTTCACTAAAACACATCTTAAATTCAATTTTTACATTCAGACACATTTATATCCCTAAGATTGCCAGGTTATTAACCGATATGTTCCGTTATTCACATAAAAATTATTATACCCACCTCGTAGGTTCTGCAGGCGTCTGTGCTGTGCGCGTTAATTCTCTGAAGTGACTGGTGACCTGCCAGCCGCTCGCGCTGCCAGCCTTTCTGTTGCATAGCGTATCAGTCGGGTATTTAGCAGATGAGAGTCGTGCGGATATGCTGTTACAAAAACCCACCACCAGGCGTAAATTTTTGCTGGGCTCATTACTGGCGCTGCCATTAAGTGAGCTGGTCTTTAAAGGTATTACTGCTGCGCAGGCCGCAGAGATGGCCGCCCCGGAATTAGCTGACTATAAACCGATCTTTTTCTCTGCCGATGAATGGCAGTTCATCCTCGCAGCCACCGATCGTTTGATTCCGGCGGGCGGCAAAGGTAAAGCGCCAGGCGCGCTGGAAACCAACGTGCCGATCTTTATCGATCAGCAGCTGCACAGCGAAGAGTTTGGCAGCGAAATCTACCTGCAGGGCCCGTTCAACACCCAGGCGCCCGCCACCATGGGCTATCAGATCCCGTTCCGTCCGCAACAGATGTATCAGACCAGTATCCGGCTGATTAATCAGTGGTCGCAGAGCACTCACCAGAAAGCGTTCCATGCGCTGACGCTGGAAGAGAAAGATGCGGTGCTGACTCAGGTAAATAAAAACGGCATCGACTTTGCGGCACTGGGCGAACCCAACCTGAAGGCGTCTCAGTTCTTCAGCCAGCTGCTTTCCGATACCAAGCACGGCTACCTCGCGGACCCGATGTACGGCGGCAATAAAGGCATGAAAGCCTGGATCGCCATCGGCTTCCCGGGCGCGCGTGCCAGCTTCACCGAATGGGTGAAACAGCACAACGTTCCGTATCCGCTGGGTCCGGTCAGTGTTAAAGGCGAGCGCGCGTAAGACGCATTCCGAATCAGGGTTTTGAAACAGGATTATCATGGCACAGGTTACTAAAAAAGAAGTCGACGTCGTCGTCTGCGGCCTCGGCTGGGCCGGCTCGCTGATGAGCATCGAACTGGCACTGGCAGGACTTGAAGTGCGCGCACTGGAGCGCGGCGGCGATCGTGATTACGACGAGTTCGCCTATCCAAAACCGGCGGATGAATACGCCTATGCGGTGCGCAACAAAGTGTTCGCCACCCCGGCAGAAGTGGCGGTTACCGTCCGCTACAACAGCAGCCAGACGGCGCTGCCAACCCGTAAATGGGGCGCGTTTGCACCCGGCACCGGCGTTGGCGGTTCCGGCCTGCACTGGACGGCAGTGCTGATCCGTCCGACACCGACCGATATCAAACTGAAGACCTATGTCGATGAGGCTTACAAGCCGGGCATTCTGCAGGATGATATGCGGGTGATGGACTTCCCGTTCAGCTGGGAAGAGATCGAGCCTTACTACTACAAATTCGAACTGATTTGCGGCCAGTCGGGCAACACCGGCAACCTGCGCGGCCAGATCCTCGAAGGCGGCGATCCGTTTGAAGGTCCGCGTTCGGAGCCTTATCCGCTGCCGGCGCTGGATGACACGCTGAACAACGTGATGTTTAAAGAAGCGGCGAAAAAGCTCGGTTACCATCCGTTCCCGAACCCGTCAGCCTGCGTGTCACGCGCGTGGAAAAACCCGTACGGCAACCAGATCGCGCCGTGCAACTACTGCGGCTACTGCAGTAAATATCCGTGCCTCAACTACTCCAAAGCCTCGCCACAAACCGCGGTAATGGATTCGCTGAAGCGTATGCCGAACTTCTCTTACGAAGTGAACGCGGAAGTGATCAAGGTAGTGCTGAACGATGATAAGAAAACCGCCAAAGGGGTGATCTACATCGATGCACAGGGCAACGAGTGCTTCCAGCCAGCCAAAATTGTGGTGCTGAGCAGCTTCCAGCTCTACAACGTGCGCCTGATGCTGCTGTCCGGCATTGGCAAACCGTACAACCCGATCACCGAAGAAGGTGTGGTAGGGCGTAACTACGCCTTCCTGTCGAACGGCGGCGCGACCCTGTTCTTCAAGGATAAAAACTTCAACCCGTACGCCACCGCTGGCGCGACCGGCCAGATGTTTAACGATATCTCGCCAGGCAACTTTGATGGTCCCTCGCTCGGCTTCCTCGGCGGCGCGAAGATCCACAGCTCACAGGCGACCGGTACGCCGATCAGCACCGCGCTGCCAAAAGGCACGCCAACCTGGGGCCTGGGTTACAAAGAGGGGCTGGAAGAGTGGTACGGTCATTCGATGAAGATCAGCATCACCACCACCTGTCAGTCTTACCGCGATATCTATCTGGATCTCGATCCGAACTACAACGATCACCGTGGCCTGCCGCTGCTGCGTATGACCTTCAACTGGAAAGAGAATGAGTTGAAGCTGCAGCAGCACCTGAAAGGCATTGTCGGCAACATCGCCAAAGAGCTGAACCCGGACAGCATGAGCATGAGCTTCCTGCCGATGGGCGCGGATTTCGACCTGACCAAATATGTCTCTACCCACAACGTGGGCGGCGCGGTGATGGGCGATAACCCGAAAACCTCGGCGCTGAACAAGTACCTGCAGAGCTGGGACGTGCATAACGTGTTTGTGCCGGGCGGCAACGCCTTCCCGCAGAACTTCCAGGCGAACCCGACCGATACCATCGGCGCCATTACGCTGATGGCGGCACAGGCGATCAAAGATCAGTATCTGAAAAATCCCGGCCCACTGGTACAGGCATAAGCGCATGAATAAGCTGAAACTGACATCCTTTTTATTCGCCAACGCAGTGCTGTTGGCCAGCGGTTTTGTCCTGCCAGCGCACGCTGAAGATGAGGCGCAACTGATCAAGCAGGGTGAATATCTCTCCCGGCTGGGCGATTGCATGGCGTGCCACTCGTTACCTGGCAAACCGGACTATTCGGGCGGGCTGGCGATCGAGTCGAATCTTGGCACCATCTTCTCCACCAACATCACGCCGGATAAAACCCACGGCATCGGCAACTACAGCGAACAGCAGTTCTCTGATGCGGTGCGTAAAGGGGTATTACCGGACGGATCGCGGCTCTATCCGGCAATGCCATACCCGGATTTCGCCAAAATCAGCGATGCCGATATGCACGCGCTGTATATCTACTTTATGAAAGGCGTCCAGCCGAGCGCGGAACAGCCGCCGGAAACCAAACTGAGCTTCCCGTTCAGCCAGCGCTGGGGCATGCGCTTCTGGAACTGGGCGTTCACCTCGGACAAACCGTTCCAGCCGATTGGCGGTGCCTCTGCCGAGATCAATCGTGGTGCTTACATCGTCGAAAGTCTGGGCCACTGCGGCAGCTGCCATACGCCGCGCGGTCTGGGCATGAACGAGAAAGCGCTGGATAGCGGTGACGATAAATTCCTGGCGGGCGGTAGCCTGAATAACTGGGATGTGCCGTCACTGCGCGGTCTGCCGCGCTGGAGCGAGCAGGAAGTGGTGGATTACCTGCAGACCGGCCGCAACGATAAAGCTGCGGTCGGCGGTGAGATGACTTCGGTGATTGAGCACAGCAGTTCGCACATGACCGACGCCGATCTGAAAGCGATTGCCGCCTACCTGAAATTCCTCGGCGGTAACCCGCCGTTGCAGGCCTACGACGTTAAGGCCCAGCAGGCAACAGAAGCGAAGCTGACCGCGGCGAAGAACCTGAGCGAAGGCGAGCGTCTCTATCTGGATAACTGTGGCGCCTGTCACTTTGTTACCGGCAAGGGCGCAGCAGGGATCTTCCCGGAGCTGGATCAGGCGACGATTGTGAATGCCAAAGATCCAACCGGATTGATCCACACCATCCTGGCCGGCGCGCAGCAGCCTTCGACCGCGAAAGCGCCGTCGAAACTGGCGATGCCAGGCTTTGGTCAGCGTCTGAGTGACGAAGAGGTGGCGCAGCTGGCAACCTTTATCCGTCAGGGCTGGAGCAACAATGCGCCAGCAGTGAGCAAAGATCAGGTCGCTGAAGTACGGAAAACGCTGAAGTAAAAATGAAAAGGGTGCCCCGCAACGGGCACCCTTTATGGCTTCTCAATGGAAAGTGCGTACCACTTCCAGCACGCCATTAATCACGAACTGCACGCCCATGCAGACCAGCAAAAATCCCATCAAACGCGAAATCGCCTCAATGCCGCTTTTGCCGACGATTTTCATGATCGCCCCGGAACTGCGCAGCGAAACCCATAAAATCAGGCTCACCAGCAGAAAGGTCAGCACCGGCGCGGTATTCACCACCCAGACCGGAAAATCGATGCCGCTTCTCACCGTCGAGGCGGAAGAGATGATCATCGCGATGGTGCCCGGTCCGGCGGTGCTCGGCATTGCCAGCGGCACAAAAGCGATATTGACCGGCTCTTTGGCGTGATCCAGCTCATCCTGCTTTTGCTTTGCTTCCACCGACTGACCGGCCGGCTTCACCGGGAACAGCATCCGAAAACCAATAAACGCCACGATTAACCCGCCGGCAATCCGCAGGCCCGGGATCGAGATGCCAAAGGTATCCAGCACCGCGTTGCCGGCATACCACGCCACCATCATTATGACGAAGACGTAGATTGAGGCTTGTCTGGACTGGCGGTTGCGCTCCTCAAAGTTCATGTCACCCGCGAGGCCGAGAAACAGCGCCACGGTGGTGAGCGGATTGGCGAGCGGCAACAGCACCACCAGCCCCAGACTGACCGCTTTGATTAACTCCAGCATGTTAAATCATCCGTGAGTGATTAGTGTTTCGGGCGCTCCAGCGCTTCGATTAATTCCGGGAAGAAATCCTGCAAGATTTCCGGCGTCATCAGTTCCGGGTACTGCATCAGATGTTCGCGGATACGTTCGTTGATGTCCGGCAGCAGACGCTGAGCTGCGGCGCTGGCGGTGATTTTGTGTTTCTTCATCGCGCGCAGCAGATCAGCCGGCAGCGAATCTTCATCATCCGCATCGTCGATCATCTCCAGCGCATCCAGCTCGTCAAACATCTCCATCAGCGCTTCGGTTTGCGGCGTGCGTGACTCATATTCACGGGGATGTTCCTCTTCGAGGAAGCGCAGCATGGCGCGCATCGGCGTGCCGTCTGGCGTGGACGGTGGCTCGGCCGCAAACCAGCTCAGCAGCTGGTGCATGGTGATCTGGTGGACGCGGAAGCCGCTGTCGACCAGCTCATCGGCCAGCAGCTCGGCGGTTTCATTTTCAATCAGACAGATATGAGTGCGGTTTGGCTCGTACTGATCCAGCCACTGGTAGATCTCCTCAATCACGCCATCGTCATACTCGAATTTTTTGGTGAAATAGCTGTCGTCCTGGTCGTGAACGCAGGCTTGAATCCGATCGGGGTCGAAGTAAAGTGCGATGTTGATGCCTTTCATGCGTGCTGTCCTGTAGAAATCAAAACAACACTATAGCGCTCAACGTGCGGATAAGGGAGTGTCGGGGTTCACAGCGTGAAGTGCAGAGAGGACTGGACCGGCCAATGCTCCCCACTTTGTCGATTCAAGCGGGGAGACAGCGGCGCTACGGCTTTATCAGGAGATAAAGTTTTTGCCCTGTTTTAATACCACGTCACAGGCTTTGGTTTTCAGCTTCTCGCCCATCGGCGAGCTGCTCAGGCTCTGCAGGTTGAGCTGCTGGCCGTTGCCGGTATTCAGCAGACCCGCCACACCCTGGGTGTAGTCAGTCTTCTGTTCCTGCGCGGTGGTGGTGTTCAGACCGAGTTTGCTCAGCACCTGATCTTTAACCGACTGCACATTGTTTTTCACCACGTTGTGCTCGACGCAATACTGCATCACGCCCGCCGCGTTGGTCATGCTGTTAGCGCTGACCGCTTTGTCGCCACCGTTCAGCAACCCGGTCAGGGAAGAGAGTGACAGACCGCCATTCTGCTGGGTGGTCCCGGTGGTGGTGCCGGAGGTGTTACCGTTGTTCTGCTGGCTGAGCTGCGATGCTGCACTGCTCAGTTGATCCTGCCAGCTGGCGGCTGATGCACTGCCCGCCACCAGAAGTGCCGCTAATCCCCATCCCCACGCACTGCGTTGTGCTAGTTTCATCTCAACCTCTGTCTGTAATTGTATGGCTTATTCAGCCTTGCTAAGAGCAGCTGACGAGGAGAAAGTTCCTGAATTTATCCATTGATAAGACCTTTGAGAATATTCTGTAATTGCTGGCTAAATAGAATTCTCAAACAGGAATGGATTATTTGTCTGCCAGTCTGGCTGGTTCAGATAATATCATTTCATTCTCTGTAATATTCTTTAATATTTATTTATATCGTTGTTATTTTTCGCCGGATTATTCCTGGTTAACGTAAATTTTACCGCTGGGCTTAAATTTTTATTTTTACGCTGAATGCTTTTGTGAGGCTATTATTTTTGGTGAAGGTTGCATGCAGGCAACATGCTGTTTTTATGGTTATTTTCATTTTTTATCTGATGTCAGAGACTGGCAGAGAATGCGGTTAAATAACCCGATCGGCACGCCCTTATCATCACTTTTACTGCAATCAATGTTTTATTCCGCCTTGCGAAATCCGTGAGAGTGTTCATGCTTAATCACTGTGTCAGGCAGTTGTGGCGATTATTTAAAAGTCTTGAGTTAACGGGAGTGAATATATGGCGGGGCAGCCAGAACACAATAATGATGCTGAGGTAACGCTGAAGCTCGCTGAAGAGCAGATAGCGCTGACAAAGCAAACCGTTGTCGATGGACATGTCCGCGTAACCCGTTCCACAACCGAGCATGACGAGGTGATCAGTACACTGCTTAACCGGGAGAAGGTTGAGGTTGAGCATGTAGCGAAAGCACAACGCGTCGAGACGATGCCCGAAATCAGGGAAGAGAACGGTGTACTGATTATCCCGGTAGTAGAAGAAGAGATTGAAGTAGTCAGAAGACTGGTGCTTAAAGAGGAGATTCACATCCGAAAAGTGCAGGACAGCGTTCCTTTTCAGGATGTGGTTACCCGACGTGAGCAGCAGGTGAAAATAGAGAGAGACGACGATCGGTAATAAACAGCTAACAAGAGAGGAATCTATCATGGCACAAGAAAAAATCGTAACACTGTTCGATTCTGCGATTCAGGCAGAGGCCGCGAAAAGAAATCTCGTGAAAGCAGGCTTTTCTGATCGGGACATCAGTCTTATCAGTGGAGAACGTTTGCAGCAGGAAGGCCAGTCGATTAAGCACCCGAGCATCTGGCAGCGCCTGTTTGGCCACACCGTCGATAAAGAGCAGGCGGATGTCTACACCAGAGCGATGGATAAAGGCGGCGTGGTACTGACGCTGCGTACTGAAGAAGAGAAGCTGGCGCGCGCCATGACTATTCTGCACTCGCATGACTCGGTGGATGTGCCATCGCGGATGCAAAGCACCGTTGAGAACGGCGCACCTGCAGCAGGTATTAATCCGACTGCCGGTAAGCAGTTTGCCGGAGAGACCAACGATCATTTGGTTAGCGAGCGACAGGTTGAGCCACGACGCACCTCACTGACCGGTGATGAGAGCGAAGAAGATATTCTGCGTCTGGCGGAAGAACAGATTGAAGTCGGTAAGCGTCTGGTGAGTGAAGGCTCAACCCGGGTGCGCCGCTACACCGTGACGGATCAGGTCTCTGAAGATATCTCGCTGCACGAGCAGCACGCTGACATCTTCCGTCGTTCAGTGAATGAACCGGCGCTGGCAGGTGAAGTGGACTGGTCCGAGAAAACCGTCGAAGTGGCTGAAACCCACGAGCAGCCGGTGATCAACAAAACGACCCACGTGAAAGAAGAAGTGGTGGTGCGTACTGACGGCAGTGAACGTACCGAGACCATTAATGACACGGTGCGTCGTCAGGAAGTGGACATCGACCATGCGCGGGCTGGACTGGATAACGAACTATCACCAACCGGTGCAGCAGGGGTTAAACCCGCTACCGCAGCAGGTGTGGGCACGCAGTCGCCAGGCGTAGCCACCGAGCGCGACCACAAAGCCGGCCTGACTGAGAAAGTGAGTGAGAAAGCCAGCGAAGCGAAAGACAAGGTTGAGAACAAGCTGAAACAGCGTGATTACGACCATTCGCATTGAGGTGCTCATCCTGTCAACAATGAGTGCTAACGGGCATCGCTGATGCCCAATGCTGAGTATGCAAAAGGGGTCAACCGTGAGGTTGGCTCTTTTGCGTTTGTGTGTTGATCAGGGATTGAGAACGGGGTTCGGGAGCAGGACGCGCGGGAAGCGGGGGTGTTGTGAGTTTTTCGTATGGAGAATGTCGGAGAAGGATTACACAGGTGTGTGAGCAAGAGGAATGTGACGGGAGCGGTTTCAGCATGATTCATCGTTGCAGCAACGGGGCAGTAGTGTTCAGCGAGTAGCCAGCGAGCAGACCATCTAGCCGGCCGACGCTGACCGCGCGGCCCATGTCACGCTACGCTGTTTTTTTCGCCGCTTAATGCACATCCTGGATGAATAGTGTTGCGCATGGTGGCCGTAACGGTATAATCCCCAACGTTTTCCGCATCCTCTTCAGTGCCGAAGTGGCGAAATCGGTAGACGCAGTTGATTCAAAATCAACCATCGAAAGATGTGCCGGTTCGAGTCCGGCCTTCGGCACCAAGTATGTAAATGGACCTCAACTGAGGTCTTTTTTATGTCTAAAATCCAGCAGTTACCTACTTTTTTCGCTATATTAACTCTCTCAAGGTCAACCGACATCAACGTACATCTACCAACACTTGTTGGTATAGATGATGGTATTTCCGGTTCGATAATGCTTATACCAACAGAGAGGGGATAAGCATGGCGTTAACAGATATCAAGGTCAGAACAGCCAAGCCAACGGATAAGCAATACAAGCTGACCGATGGCAGCGGTATGCACCTGCTTGTTCATCCTAATGGTTCTAAATACTGGCGTTTGCAGTACCGCTTTGGCGGAAAGCAAAAGATGCTGGCTTTAGGGGTTTACCCTGACGTATCTCTTGCAGATGCCAGAGCACGCCGTGATGAAGCTCGTAAGCTTTTGGCAAACAGCATCGATCCGGGAGATAAAAAGAAAAATGATAAGGTTGAGCAGGAAGAAGCACGTACTTTCGAACAACTTGCTATTAAGTGGCATGCCACAAATAAAAAGTGGTCAGAAGAGCATAGCAGGCGGGTGCTGAAAAGCTTGGAAGACAATCTCTTTCCCGCATTGGTAAGCGGAATATTCCTGATCTCAAAACTCGAGACCTGCTGGCCCCAATCAAAGCGGTAGAGTTGTCGGGGCGACTTGAGGTGGCTTCCCGTCTACAGCAGCGTACCACTGCAATTATGCGCTATGCGGTACAGAGTGGTTTGCTTGATTATAATCCGGCACAGGAGATGGCCGGTGCCGTTGCTTCAGGTAACCGGCAGCATCGACCAGCATTGGAGTTGAAGCGTACTCCTGAACTCCTTCAGCGCATTGACAGTTATACCGGTAGACCCTTGATTCGTCTTGCTGTTGAGCTAACCCTCCTTGTCTTCATTCGTTCCAGTGAATTACGTTTTGCTCGTTGGTCTGAGATCGATTTTGAAACCTCTATGTGGATGATACCCGCAGAACGAGAGGCTATTGAAGGGATAAAGCACTCCCAGCGTGGCTCAAAAATTCGTACACCTCATTTGGTGCCGTTATCTCGTCAGGCGTTAGCAATCCTAAACAGGTACACGAACTTAGTGGCGATCGCGATTTTGTTTTCATTGGCGATCACGACCATCGTAAACCGATGAGTGAAAATACGGTGAACAAGGCGCTGCGCGTTATGGGTTATGACACTAAGGTAGAGGTTTGTGGGCATGGTTTCAGGACAATGGCATGTAGTTCATTGATAGAATCGGGATTGTGGTCGAGGGATGCGGTTGAACGGCAGATGAGCCATATGGAGCGTAACTCGGTGCGGGCGGCGTATATCCATAAAGCGGAACATCTGGATGAGCGCAAGCTGATGTTGCAGTGGTGGGCCGATTTTTTGGATGCAAATCGGGATAAAGGGATTACGCCGTTTGACTATGCGAAGATTAATCGGGGTAATGGAGATTGAGTTGTTTGAAAGTGGACATTCGAGCCTAAATTAAAAGTTGCTGACTTATCAAATGAGGAGTTGGTCGGTAGGGTCAAATAGCCGAATTTTCACTGAGGCAACACTTTCCATTGAGCCTAAGCGGCAGGAATGCGCCATGTATGCCTAAATCTAAAGTCACGATTACTGAGAAAACGGGAATGGGCTCTTAATTGGGCCTATATCGTAATGAAAGTACAACAATTCGGCTACCATCAGGAGTGAAATGCTGTTCCTCAAGTTTTAACCTGATAACTACTTGAATATAAATGATTAGATTTCTTGCGTAAAATTGATAAATGTACTGGTGATGAAAGAAGCAATACCTTAATGTTATCGGTATAAAGGGGTTTGATTTCTTGTAAAGAGAGTATCAGTATGAATTTTAAGAAGAAACTTGAAGAGCATTTTAAGCAGTTCGAAGCATCCCCAGTGTTATTTGTTGGCTCCGGAGTGTCTCGTCGTTACCTTGGTGTGCCATGTTGGCAAGACCTTTTGAAGCATTTTGCTGAGGCTATTGGGGAAAATCATATAAAATTAAAAACAAAATCTAATGGTGATTTACCCGAATATGCACAATTATTGGTGTCGGCATACGCTGAGAAATGGTGGGATACTGAAGAAGGACAGTTAGCATTAAGTGAAAAAGAACAGGAGAAAATTTTCATTAACGAACAGTCTCCTTTGAAATTGTCAATATCTAAATATATTGAGAATGCACATAAAAATATTATAGATAATGATGAGTTAAAACACGAAATTTCTCTTTTTGCGAAAGCAAATATTGATGGGGTTATTACCACAAACGGCTTTGTTGAATAAATCGAACTTTTGCTGAGTTGAAGGATCAGATCACGTATCTTCCCGACAACGCAGACCGTTCCGTGGCAAAGCAAAAGTT